>CALDGV010000380.1 GCA_937941745.1 uncultured Prosthecobacter sp.
CCTGAGGAGTTGATCAATAATGCACAGATCACCTATGAGGCCATCATTCACGAGCTGGGCGGCAAGCACCGGCGTGATGTAGGAGACGTCCTTGATGTAAAGCACGGCTTTGATGCCGGACTTCTCCACGAAGTGGCGGATGGCCGTGGCGACACCGGCGGGCTTCGATGGGAAAAGCGTCGGCAGCAGCATCGCGGTGGGGAAGGCGAACTCGCTGAGGATCTTCGCCTGATCCATCGCGGTGCCATACATCGGCCCGACGGAGGGCACGATCCACATGTCCTCGGGAGAGATGTCCACGAGCATCTTCAACAGCGAGTGGTATTCGCTGACGGCGATGTTGTAGAGATTGGCATTGCCCCCGTAAAGCAGCGTGCGGATGCCGCCTTTGTACATGTGCTTGATGAGGCGGCTGTTCTGTGATTTTGCCAGGGACAGATCCTTGTTCCGACACAACGGCGGCACGGCGATGACGGAGGATTGCAGGTCTTCGAAAGTAACAGGGGTGGTTTTCATGGATGGGGCACAGGAGCGCGGAGCGCGGCGGCTGCAAAGAAAAACAGGTTCAGTTTGCGGGCCTGGATCACAGGCTTTCGATGTAGCTGATCAAATCGGCCATGTCCTCGACCGTCATGCCGGTTTCGAGGCCCTCCGGCATCAAACTCTGGCCGCTGGAGCTGCTGCCTTTGATCTCGGCGCGTTGCAGCGTCTTTTCGATGCCGCCCATCATCCGAATCGTCATGCTGGAGGCCGTGTCATTCGTGATGATGCCCGCCAGTGTCTGTCCGTCCTTCGTGTTCACCGTGTAGGCGATGAACTGCGACGCCACCTCCTTGTGCGGCTCCAAGATCGCCGTCAGCAGCGCCTCGCGACCTTTCGTCTTCACCGTGATCAAGTCCGGCCCCACCGCCAGTCCCAGCGCTCCGGCCTTATGACAGGCCACGCAACGCGCCATGTATTGCACCTGGCCCTTTTTGGCATCGCCCTTCGCGGCGATGGCTGGTTTGAACTTCGCCGTCACTTCCTCGCGAGAAGGTGGAATGACTGATTTTAGCGCTGATTTCGCCAGCGTGGCGATCTTAGTGTTTTTGTGCTTCACCAGCGCTTGAACCTGGGAGGCCGAAAGATCCGATGCCGCAATCGCCCCCGACTGCACCGCCTCCAGTAAAGCCACCGTGCGGTCATCACGTCCGGTCAATGCTGTCAACGTCGCTTCCTTCGCCTTCGCTCCAAAGCCTGCCCAATCCGTGATCAAAGCGTTCGTCACCTCCGCCGAAGCCTTCTGCGCCAACGTCCTCACCGCCGCCGCCTGAATGGCATCCGGCTGGCCTTTGGCGAGGCATTGGTTCAAGGCGTCTGTGGCATCTTTGGATGAGGTGAGGCCGAGTAACTCGATGGCTTCGAGTCTTTCCTTGTCACTTCCGTTCTGCGAAGCTGCGGTCGTTGCAGCCTTGGTGAACACGGCAGTGAGTTTGTTCTCGGTGTCCGACTTTTCCAGCGAAGAGCCTCCCTGTCTGAGCCCTTTCGCCAAAGCCGCCACCCACAGCGGTTTGGGATTCATCGCCACACGTCCGACGAGTTTGGCCGTCGTAAACGTGCGCTTCGCACCAGGAGTCCAGCGCTGTGGGGCATTTGCGCTTGCGGCAGCCGCCAGAATGATTTTGGCAACAGCATCATCGGAAACCATGGTGTCCGATAGATCGAACAACACGATTCCAGCCAGCATGATCGCCGCATCGGGTGCTGATGCCAAAAATGCATCCATGACTCGCGCGTCAGCCGCTGTTTTCTGGGAGAGCACTCTGAGGATATTTTCCCCAAGCATGGCCAGGGCTTTGTCGGTGTCTTGCAAATTGCCTGCATCGAATGTTTTGATTGTTTCATAGACACTGGTGGCGCTAGTGGCGATTTGGAACCTCACTCGCGCGTCCTCGGTGGCGCTGATCGAGGCCCATGCCTCGACCAAGGCTCCGCTGGGCTTTGAGCCTGAGCCCAGAAAGCGCTCGCTAAGCTTGATGCCCGCCCCCTGTACATGCGGGTCATGATCCAACATCGCACGAGCCACCACAGGCTCATGCAGCGCTCCTAATCCCTCCAGCGCCCCCAGCGCATGCAGCTTCGCGAGCGCGGGTATCGGGGACATTTCTGTCCCCTCTTTGGGGGCAGGAATGCCCCCAGTACTCAGCACCTTTTCCAACATCGGCACGGCGGCTTTGTCCTGGCGCTCGAAAAGCAAACGCTGCGCGGTGTCACGATGCCAGCCGTTGGGATGGTCGAGGAGTTTCACGAGTTCTTCTGTGCTCGCATTGGCGATATTGCCACTTCGCTCTTCGCCCTTTGCCCTTTGCCACCCGTCCGGCACGATGCGGTAGATGCGACCACGATCATTGCCGTTGTTGAGGTCGATGTGCTTCTTGATCTCGTCCGGGATGCTCCAGGGGTGCTCAATCACTTCGCGATACATGTCGCAGATGTGCAGGCAGCCGTCGGGGGCGTTGGCGAAGTTTACGACGCGCACCCAGGTGTCCTTCGATGCGGCGAATTCAAAGCCGTGCTCGTCGGCGGGGCGTTCGCCGATGAGGCTGATGCCGTCGGCGCTGGGTTTGATGATCTTGCGATGCACAAGCTGGCCGCCAGCGTCGCCGGTGAAGCTGTTGTTCACGAACTCGGGGCCGTAGGCGTCACCGCGATAAATCGTGGTGCCCGTCGCGCCGGTGAAGTAGCCGCTGACGCGTCCGCCGCCTTCGACCGCGCCCTTCACCACACCCGCGATGCGCCAACGTGTGCGGATGATGCGCCAGGGCTCGTCTGGGCTGATGCGGAAGACTTCAGCCGCGCCGCCATCGACCGCGATGCTTTGTCTGGCAGGCGGCATCTGGTAGTAGGGATTGCGGTTCGCATACTTGTCGTCGTAAACCCAGTATTGCAGGTGGTCGCTGTTCGAGCAGCCGAACTTGCGACCGTAGTTGTCGAAGCTCATGCCGTATTGTGCTCCGCCGCCTTCGAGACCGAATTCATGCGTGAGCGGATTGAACCAAAAATCCTTCCCGCCTAGCTCGATGCCCTTCAATTCGGGCCGCTTCAGGCAGGTGATCACGCCGCGATTGCCACCGCCTGCGAGGACGTGGACCTTGTTGTCCTGTCCCCACATGAAACTGTTCATCAAACCCTGGACGTTGAGCATTTTCAGGCCGGTGCCGAAGCCCGTGAAGACCTTCTCCCGCTTCTCTGCCTTGCCATCGCCGTCTTTGTCTTCAAAGCGCCAGATGTCCGGCGTCGCGCCGACATACAGGCCGCCATTGGCCCAGACCAGCCCCGTCGGCCATGGCAGATCATCGGCGAAGATCTGGCTCGTCTCGAAGTAGCCGTCGCCGTCCTTGTCTTGGAGCATGGAAATACGGCCCATGTGCGGCGTGACCTCGCGCATCTCGCTGTAGTCATGCATCTCGCACACAAACATGCGCCCGCGCTCGTCGAAGCAAATCGCGATGGGGTCACGCACCTGCGGCTCATGCGCGGCGAGCTGGAGCTTGAAGCCCTTTTTCACCTGCCAGGTGCCGATGGCGTCCTTCGGCTCCACCGCCGGATAGCGCGG
>CALDGV010000381.1 GCA_937941745.1 uncultured Prosthecobacter sp.
TGGCCATTTCATCGCTGAGGATGTCGCCAAAGAGGTTTTCGGTGACGAGCACGTCAAAGCTGCGCGGGGCCTTGATGAGCTGCATGGCGGCGTTGTCCACGTAGAGGTGGGCGAGGGTCACGTCCGGGTATTCCTTGGCGACTTCGACCATCGTTTCGCGCCAGAGGACGGAGTTGGTGAGCACGTTGGCCTTGTCCACGCTGGTGACGTGCTTGCGGCGGAGCTGAGCAGCTTTGAACGCGACATGGGCGATGCGCACGATCTCGCTCTTTTTGTAAACCATGGTGTCGATGACCTCGATGTCGCCATCGGGCAGCGTGGTGCGGCTTTTCGGCTGGCCGAAGTACATGCCGCCGGTCAATTCACGCACACATAGCACGTCGAAGCCGCCTTCGACGAGGTCGGGGCGGATGGGGGAGGAGGAAGTGAGGGCAGGGTGTCAGATGCCGGGGCGCAGATTGGCAAAGAGGCCGAAATGTTTTCTCAACGGGAGCAGGGCACCGCGCTCGGGCTGTTCGTTCGGAGGGAGTTTTTCCCATTTCGGGCCGCCGACGGAGCCAAAGAGAATGGCGTCGCTGGCTTCACAGGCGGCGACGGTTTCAGCGGGGAGAGCCTTGCCCACGGCGTCGATGGCGGCACCGCCGACGAGCTGGTGGTTGTATTCGAAGGTGAGGCTGGAACGAGTGGCGACGGCGTCGAGGACTTTGAGCGCCTCGGCCATGACTTCAGGGCCGATGCCGTCTCCGGGGAGGACTGCGAGTTTGAAAGAGCGGGACATGTGCGGGGTGGGAAAGGAGGCTTTTAGTGGATGAGGATGCCGTGGATGGCAAGCGGGCGGGGAATGACGAAGGACGAATTTTTGAATGCCGAACGGAGCCCGTGATTTTCGCCGCCAGAGTATCAAAATTATAAAAAGTGGTAAATTTTGCTTTAAAACACCCTGAATCACCATAATTATTCCAGATTATGCGAGTGAATCCTGTGATATTTCCAGAAATTGATAGTTTGCGCGTCAAATCTCCCCGCCTTTCAGCCCTGCCGACTTGCTGGAGTGTTCTGGCCGTGACTTTGATCGCTTTGAGCGGAACCGGGCATGCCGGGGAGGATGATCACGGGTTGTCGGACCAGCTTGCGGCGGAAGCCCAGGCGCTGGCACCGGCTTTTAAGATCCTGGCTCCTGCGGCTACGACAGCCACGGCGCGGATTTCCCTTGGAGAATGGGGCAACATCATCGCTTGGACACCACACATCCCGGTGACGGCGGCGACGCTGCCGGACGGGCGGCTTTTGACCTTTGCCTCGAACCAACGCACGACCTTCCCAGGTGGGGCCGAGTTCACCTACGCCGCAGTCTGGAATCCGGCCACGGGCGTGTTCACCGAGATCAACAACACGCGGCATGACATGTTCTGCGGCGGCACGGCCATGCTGCCGGACGGGCGGGTGATGATCAACGGCGGGCGCAACACGACGCGGCTGAGCAGCATCTTTGACTGGCGCACCAGCCAGTGGAGCGCGGTGCCGAACATGAATGACGGCCGCTGGTACAACACCAGCGTGGCCTTGACCGACGGCAGCGTCTTCACCGTGACAGGAGACGGCGGCACGAACACCGCCGAGCGCTGGACCTCCGCCAGCGGCTGGTCGCGCCTGGCGGGCATCAACTGGGCCACGGTGGTCGGCCAGCCGGGCTACGTCACACGCTGGCATCCGCTGGTGGTCGTGGCTCCCGATGGCCGGCTGTTTCACGGCGGTCCGACGCGGCAGATGAACTGGGTCACGGCCACCGGGAACGGCAGCCTGACCTACAGCGGCGTGAACGTGCCCGGCACGCTGTATCCCAAGGAAGGCTGTTTCGCCCTGTATGACGAGGGCCGCATCCTCGTGGCGGGCGGTTCGACGAACACGAATCCCAACGTCAATGACAGCTCCACCGGCACCAGCACGGGCTCCGCCTTCACCATCGACATCCGCAGCGGCACGCCAGTGGTGCAAAGCGCTCCGTCGATGACCTTCGTTCGTCAGTTTGCCAACTCGGTCATTCTTCCCAACGGCGAGGTGCTGGTGATCGGCGGCAACACCTCGGGCCGCAAATTCAACGACAGCGGCTCCGTCCTCACGCCGGAAATCTGGAATCCGACCACACGCCAATGGCGTCAGCTCGCGCCGATGAACGTGCCGCGAAACTACCACTCGCTGGCGCTGCTGCTGCCGGATGGCCGTGTGTGGTCGGGTGGCGGTGGATTGGGTGGCAACAGCGCCGACCATCGTGACGCGCAGCTTTTCACACCGCCGATGCTCTACAACGCGGACGGCAGCTTTGCCACGCGACCGGTCATCACGCAGGCCCCGGCCTACATTGGTGTCGGCACCACCTTTGCGGTGCAGGCCACGCCTGGGATCACGAAGTTCAGCTTCATCAAGATGTCCTCGCAGACGCACTCGATGAACACGGATCTGCGTTACCTGAGCCTGCCGTTTTCTGAAACCTCGCCCGGCATCTACGCCGTCGCGGGTCATGCCAATCTCAGCGTCATGACACCCGGTTACTGGATGCTCTTTGGCATCGGCGCGAACGGCGCTTACTCGGTGGCGAAGGTCATCCAGGTCGATCCGACGACCTCGGTCTCTGTGGTCAATCCCGGCGCCCAGGTCAGCGCGGTGAACGCGCCGACGACGCTCGCGGTTTACGGCACGGCTCCCGGCGGCGGTAGCGTGACTTACAGCGCGACGGGATTGCCTACCGGTCTCTCGATCAATGCCAGCACCGGCGTCATCAGCGGCACACCGACCAGCGCCGGAACCTTCAGCAACGCGCGTGTCACTGTCACGGATGGCATCACCAGCGCGAGCACCACCTTCGCGTGGACCATTACGCCGCCGAATGTGAGCCATCAATTCACCAGCTTTACCTCGGCCACCGGCTTTCAGCTCAATGGCAGCGCCGCTGTGACGGGCGGTGTGCTCGTGTTGACCCCAAACACGGCCAATCTGGCTGGTTCTGCCTTCTTGAGCAATCCGGTGCCCGTTTCCGAAGGCACGTCCTTCAGCAGCCGCTTCGTGTTTCGTATGAATGGCACGGGTGATGGTGCGGACGGCATGACGTTTGTGCTGCAAGGCAGCGCCGCAACCGCGTTGGGTGCTGCTGGAGGTGGTCTGGCGTATGAAGGCATCACCAAGAGCCTTGCCATCGAGCTGGACACTTATCTTGGCGGCACGGACCCGAGCGCGAATCACGTTGGGTTGCTGGTGAACGGCGTTGTGTCGCCACACTGGAACTCGGCGAACGCCGCGTTTGATCTCGAAAACGGCGCGAGTCACACGCTCTGGGTCGATTACGACGGCCCGGCGGACACGCTGCGTGTTTATCTGGTGCAAGGTGTGAGCACCACGAAGCCCGCCGCGCCTGTGCTCACGCAAACCGCGTTCAAACTCGCGAATCACACCGGTCCGAGCGCCTGGATCGGCTTCACCGGCGCGACCGGCGGTTCCACGAACACGCATGAGGTGCTGAGCTGGGAGATCAACCTCAACGCCTTCGCGCCGCCCACTCCGCCGGTCGTGACGAATCCCGGCGCGCAGAGTCACGTCATCAATCAAACCGCGTCGCTCAGCATTCAGGCCAGTGATGCGAACCAGGACACGCTCACCTTCAGCGCCACCGGTTTGCCCGCAGGTTTGGCGATCAACGCCAGCACTGGCCTGATCAGCGGCACGCCGACCACGGCGGGCAGTTTCCCCGTCACGGTGAGCGTGAGCGATGGCAACACCACGCCGGTCAGCGTGTCGTTCAACTGGACGATCAATGCCAGCCTCGTCGTGCAGCCGCCGCTGTCCTTGCCAAACGCCTCTGGCGCTGCCAAGACCTTCACCGCTGGCAGCACAGGCGGTGCGAATCCGCGTTTCAAATGGAACTTCGGCGATGGCACGCCCGAAACCGCCTTCAGCAGCAGCGCCAGCATCAGCCACACCTTCGCGAATCCGGGGCGTTACACCGTGGTCGTCACCGCCACCGATGACACGGGCACGACGGTGACCAGCACCTTCTTCCAGGCCGTGCATGCGCCGCTCACCACGAAGAAACCGGCCGTTTCATCCAGCATCATCTTTGAAGACCGCATCACCGGCAACGACCGCGTCTGGCTCGTCAATCCTGACACTGACAGCGTGACCGTTCTCGATGCCGTGACACGCGCGAAGCTCGCCGAGACCAGCGTCGGCCTCGCACCGCGCAGTCTTGCGCTCGCGCCTGATGGCCGCGTGTGGGTGACGAACGCGGAGAGCGCCACGATTTCCATTTTGAACGGCGGCACTTACGCCGTGGCCGCTACAATCACGCTGCCGCGTGGTTCGCGTCCGTTTGGCATCGCCTTCGATCCGAACGGCGCCGCTGCTTATGTCGCGCTGGAGGGCAGCGGGCAGTTGTTGAAGCTCAATCCGAGCACCGGCGCGCAGATCAGCAGCCTCAATGTCGGTGCCAATGCGCGTCATGTGTCTGTCAGCGCGGATGGAGCGCGTGTTTACGTCAGCCGCTTCATCACGCCGCCGCTGCCGGGTGAAAACACCGCCGCTCCTGTCACCACCGGTCGTGGCGGTGAGGTGCTGGTGGTCACGGCATCGACACTGGCGCTGGAGCGCACG
>CALDGV010000382.1 GCA_937941745.1 uncultured Prosthecobacter sp.
TTTCGGGGATCTCATCGTCCCGAACCTGGAACGAAATGGCCTGCTGGGTGGAGCCAGGCGGGAAATCCAGGACGCCGTTGGCGAGGCTGAAGTCCACCCCGCTGCCCTGCGCCGTCGCTGAGATGACTCCGTATTCAACGCGAGAAGCCCCTGCGGTGCTGCCGCCGCGGTTCACGAGGATGGTGCCTGTGCCTGAAGCCTCCTCTACGGTAGTGCTCGCCGATGCAAAACCCAGGGTACTGGTGAACGAACTGTCATTGTCTGTCATCAGGAGGGTGGCTGAGCCGACCTGGATGCCGTAGGCGCTGTCAGGCAGCAGGTTCATCTCCAGGGTTTCCAGGCCTTCGCTGGCACTGTCATTCACCGGGCTGACCGTGATTTGCACCCAGGAGCTGCCTGCCGGAATGGTCGCGCTGCCGGAAAGGGCGCTGTAATCATCTCCAGCCGAGGCGGTGCCGGCGAGGCTGTAATTCACCGTCAGCCCACTGGTGGTGGCCCCCGTGCGGCTCAGGTAAAAGCCGCCGCTGGAGCTTTCGCTCATGGAGGCGCTGAGCACGGAGAGATTGACCATGGGCCTGTCATCATCCCGGATCACGGCGGTAACGCTGTCCTGCAGATCCACCGTGTAGGCAGCCGAGGGGCTGAGCGTGACGATCACGGTTTCGGCATCCTCCAGAAGGGCATCGTTGACCGGCGTCAGCGTGATATTGGCAGTGGTGTTGCGCCCGATGGAGAGGCTGCCGCTGAGGCTGGTGTAGTCCGCTCCTGCGGTGGCCGTGCCGCTGACGGTGTAGTTCACGGTGATGTTGCCGCTGCCAGTGCCGCTGGTGGTGATCCGAAAGGTGCCAGTGTCCGCCGTGCCGCCTTCTGCGATGCCGCCATCCGTGAGGTTGATGGCCACAAGCGGAGGGTCGTTGTCATCCAGAAGGTTCACCGTGGCCCGGTTGCTGGTGCCGAGCAGGTAGGCCTGGGAACTGCGCAACTGCACGACCACATCCTGCGAGGGCTCGCCGAGCTGGTCGTTGAAAGGCAGGATGTCCACGGCCACGCTGGTGGCTCCTGGGGCAAACCGTACGATGCCATCCAGCGCCTGGTAGTCCACGCCATGCGCCGCCGTGCCGCTGACGCTGTAATGAACCAGCAGCGGCAGCGTGCTGTCACCCATGCGGGTGAAGGTGAAGGTTCCCGGGTCCCCGTTTTCATTCGCCGTGCCATCTGTGGCGGTCACAGACACCGTGTTGATGTCGTCATCCAGAATCTTGATGGCGGCCAGGGATGGACTGCCGGTCACATAACCTATGCCGCTGTTGAGGGAGAGTGAGAGCGTCTCCACACCTTCCGCTGCCGTGTCATCCAGAGGAATGATTTCCAGCTCGGCGCTGCTGCTGCCGCTGGGGATGGTCACGGAGGAGGCGATGTAGCCGTAGTCGCTGCCATTCGTGGCCGCGCCTGATCCTGTGCCGAGTGCGAAGTACACCGTCACGGCAGAGGAAGTGGAGCCCTGCCGGGTGAAGGTGAAGCGTGCGGTGTCCGCAGCGTTGTTTTCCGTGCTGACCAGATCTGTGGCGACCACGGAGACACGCGGATTCGTGCTGTCCTGGTCCACGATCGTCACGGCAGCCAGCTGGGAGCCTGCGGGCACATAGCCCGGCCCGTTGACCAGGGCGGCGGAGACCATTTCGGGCCCTTCGCTGTTGGAGTCGCTGCTGGCTGTGAGCGTGATGTCCAGCGTGCTGCTGCCGGCGGGTATGGTGAAGAGCTCCAGGGGCGAGGCTGTACTGGTGTCTGCCGGCGGGCTCAAGGTGTAGTCGCTCGCTGTCATCGAGCCCTGGAAATCCAGGGTCACCGTCAAGCTCCCGCTGGTGCTGCCGGTGCGGGTGAGCCTCAGCAGGGCGGTGTCTGAGGCATTGTCCTCCGTGGTCTCGCCATCCACGGCTTCCAAAGTTACCCGTGGAAGGCTTTCCGCCGCCGTCCAGTCGGCACCGGTGATGTTGCCGCTGAGGCTGACCGGATGCGTGAAGTTGGGGGTGAAGCTGTAACCGGCCTCCAGGAGGGTGAGCGTGATGGTTCCTGCTGCGAGATTTGTGATGCGGTAAAGGCCGCTGCTGTCCGTCACACCACCGCGCCAGCTACTGCCTGTGGCACCATTGGAAACCCGGATGCCGGGCAGGGGCTGGGCGCTTTCGTCCTTCACGGTCCCCTCGATGTAATAGGTGCCGGGCGTGCCCACCGTGATCAGCAGGCTCTGGGTCACGCTGCCGCCCTTCATGTCGCTGACCGTGCACTGCACGTTGTAGTAGCCGGCTGCCGACCAGCTCTTGTTCTGGCTGGCGGCGTTGTTCGTGCTGAAGGAGTGGCCGTTGTAGCTCGCCAGCTTGTCGCCAAAGCTCCAGAAGTAGGCCAGGGGATCGCCATCGGCATCCGTGGCCGTCACCGAAAGGCTCACCGAGCCATTCACGGCAGGGGTGAGGTTGTCAGCGCTCAAGCTGCTGATCACCGGCGGCTGATTCCCGGCATGGGTGCCCAGGTTCACCACCACATCCAGGGACTCCGGCGTGGTGCCGGCCTTGCCCACCGGCGTGATGTGCACGCCGGATCCGGTGTCGGAAAAGGTGCGCCCGATCACCAGCGGCGAATCATTGCGGTCATCGGGAGAGCCGGGGGTCATGTCCAGCAGCTGCGTGCCACGGTTGCTGCCGCGCACGGTGCTGCTGTCGGCTCCGCTGCCGTGTCCCCAGGGGCTCCAGTTGATCGTCGCGCCGTTGTGATACCAGGGATTGCCGCTGTGGCGCTGGCGGAACTCCACCCAGTAGTCGCGGTCGGCATCCTTGGCCACGCGCAGGGCATAAAAGCGCCCGGCGTCCTGGTTCACCTGATCGGTCTGAAACAACCGGTAGGTGCCGCTGCTCAGCGCCGTGTGATAGACCTCCGACCCGAGCCAGGAGAGCTGCTCCTTCATGCTGGCGTTGAAGTGCCCGCCGCTGCTGCTCGCGCCCATCACATCCAGCGTGTGGCCGTATTCCACGTTGCTGCCTGGGCCGGTGATGCTGGCGCCGCTGGTGCTCCAGAAGTTGCTGTGCCAGACACCCACGTTGTGCCCAAACTCATGCTGAAAGGTGCCCACCGCAGTGGTCTTCAGCCAGGTGTTCCCGCCGCCGACGCTGCCCAGTCCGCCAAAGCTGCCCGGGCCGCCGCTGTAGATGCAGACAAAGTGCTGGTAGTCATCCGCCGGATAGCCCAGCGCGCGCGCCGCCTCGCGGGAGTCTGCCATGATCGGCGAATTGCTGCCGGTGGTGTTGTAGTCCTGGATGTACCAGGCCTCGGTTCGCGGCAGCACCAGGATGGGCGTCACCGTGCCCACAAAGCTGCAGCGCCCGTAGGAGTTCTCCTGGAAGTAGTCGGTCAGGGTCTTGACGTTGGCCCAGGCATCCTTCTCCGTCTGCGGCTCCTGTAGCCGGTCGGGAAAGACCACCCGCATGTAGATGAACTTGCGCACCCCCGTGCTGGTGTTGCGGGTGATCGGCAGCGTGCCATTCGGGGCTGTGGGACTGCCGGTGGCGCCTTCCCCCGCCCGGATTTCCTCCTCCAGCACCCGGATGTGGCCGCCATCGCAGAGAAAGATGATTTCCGTCTCCGTCTCCACCGCAGGCGTCTCTTCGTTCACCGGCTGAGGTGCAGGAGGCATGGGCTGGGTCTTTTGCGACACTGGGCAGACGTAGGACTGCTTCTTCGCCGGATCCGGCAGCTCGCCCACCTCCAGCGAACGCAGGCGGTTTTCGCTCAGGGCCAGCTCCCGGTCCACCGCGATGCCCCACATGAGCGTGTCCGGCGTGCTCAGCTCATCTGCCCTCGCACCATAGACATGGGCCCGCATTTCCTGGCCGCCGATGGTGGCAAACCGCCGGACCCGAGGCTCCGAGGGGTCGCTGTCCGGGGAGACTGCCTGCACTTCGTAGCTGCCCCGGCCCAGGATGCGCCGCTCCAGCCTCTCCACGATCTCCGCAGGCAGCTTCTGGCGCACCGCCATGGGCACGGCGCTCGCCAGCGCGCGCTCCGGGTCCGTCATGATCAGCTCCTTCATGGCCGCACGATGCGCCTCCGCCATGGCCAGGCCTTCCTCTAGGTGGCGGGCCTTTTCGTCCGCCAGGTAATCCCGTGCCCAAGTTTCAAAATCCGCCACCGCCTTGGGCATCGGGCCGCGGTTGAGGCGCGGTGAAGACGCCTGGCTCGTGGCGGCTGGGGCCTGCGCCTGCGCCTTGTTTTCCTGTCCGGCGGGCCACATCAGCCAGCCTGCCAGCAGGGCGAGCAGCAGGAGGGCGGCGGCGGAACCTTGGCGCAGGGTGACTTTCATGGGGGTGGCCTACTTTACTCTGCGCAACCCCTTGAAATCCAGCGTGAAAAGCAGGTAGGAAAAGCCCTCCGCCGCCTTTGCCGCAGGTCAGCGGTAGTCCAGTTGAGCGCTCACCGTCGCGTCCGTGTCGCTCACGCAGCGCAGCCAGTAGGCGCCGAAGCTGGCGGGGAAGGCGTGCTCCTTGTCCTCACCAGGGGAGACATCGAAGCTCTGATACTTCACCCACAGGCCCGTGCCGGTCAGGTCCGCCTCCACCGTGATGCGGGCGGGGGCGTCGGTGCTCAGCGTCAGCTTCCTCTGGTCGTAGCCGGTGAAAAGGTAGGGATCGCTCGGCATGCCAGCCTTCACCTTCGTGTCCTTCCAGGGGCCGCCCAGGCCTCGCGGCTTGCCGAAGCGCCAGAGATCATCCACCGCGCCCACCCAGAGGGCGGTTTTCCCATCCGTGGAGCGCACGATGTGCTCGCCCTGGGCATCGTTCCTCAGGCCGCTGATGACCATCAGGCCGCGGTAGCTGGCGTAGTCCTTGATGCGGCGGTTGTGCGTGGCCACCGGCCTCACCTTGGCAAAGCCGCCCGCGTTCTCCGCCGGCAATTCAAAGAAGGTGCCCCCGGCGTTGAAGAGGTCGCGCTCCGTGCACACCTCGCGGCACACGCGCTCCGCGCCCAGCGGTCCGGCCTGGTCCAGCGCCTTCGTGCCGCGTGGCAGCCTCCAGCG
>CALDGV010000383.1 GCA_937941745.1 uncultured Prosthecobacter sp.
GCTGCTGGGGACGCAGACGGAGGTGCCCGGCATCACCTGGCAAAACGAAGTGGTCACCGGTGCAGCGGATTCCGGCGATGGCGTGGTCATTCATGGCGGCGAGCGCACCGGCGTGGTGCACCTGCGTGGCAGCGTGCCGCTGGGACAGCAGGCCTTTCAAGTGCTGGGAGCCGTGCCCGATCCCGAGCTTTATGCTGCACATCACTTCCGCGAGGCGCTGCTGAAGGCAGGCATTGAAGTCACTGGACCTGCGGCAGCCATCGGCAAAGGCTCAGCTGGCACCATCGAGTTGCTGAAGCACCGCTCACCGCCTCTGCGCGAGATCATCACCAGCATCCATGCCACCTCGGACAATCATGAGACCGAGTGCCTTTTCCGACTTCTCGGCATCCAGACCGGCCAGCCCCCGGACCAGGTCGTGCGCGAACACTGGAAGGCTCGCGGGCTGGAGTTTCAGGGGCTGCGCATGGAGGACGGCTGTGGCCTGGCTCGCGCAGACTTCATCACGCCCCATGATCTGGCCCGGCTCCAGCATCTGGCCGCCAGCGGTGCCCAGGGGCCGGTGTATGTGGAGTCCCTGCTGGCCAAGGACAACCTGCGCTGGAAGGGCGGTGCCATGTCGGGCGTGCGCTCCACCACGGGCCTGATCACCAACACCGCTGGCCGCAGGTTCAGCTTTGCGCTGATGGTGAATCATTACGCCGACGGCGCAGCTGTGGCACGCCTGCGCGAAGCGCTGATCCAAGCCATGGGACAGTGAAGAACGGCACAGCCGAAGCTCAACGCGGGTTCAGGAAGGCCCGGCCTGTCTCAATGGACTGCTTCATGATCTGCAGCGACTGCTCCTGGTAGTTTTGAAACGCCTTGAGCTGCGCGGGAGAAAGAAAGGCGGACGCCTGCTCCACCGCACGGGCGTTCTGCACGCGCTGGCTTTCCACAAAGGCGTTCAGGTTGGCATCCGTCATGCCGACAGGATTGCTGAGGGTCTTCATCAGCTGTGCATGCTCGGGGGAGGGATTCTGCCTCGCCTGGGCCATCACCTGGATCATCTGATCCTCCTGCTGGGCGGAAAGCGGCTCGCCACTGGCGGTGAAGAGGCTGCGCCCAAAGGTTTCATACTGAGTGCGCTCCGGACGCGTGACCTCGTAGGTCTGGAAGGCGTTCCAGTCTGCGTCGTTGTTCAGGAACTTCCGGATGGTTTCGTCGTAGGCCTTCTTGTTCCTCTCCGCTTCTGCGATGATCTGCTGGCGCTGCTGGGGGCTGAGATTGCTGTCGAGCATGCGCAGTCCGGTGTCAGCCTCCAGCTTGGCACGTTCCGCAAGCAGGTTATTGAAATGGGCGCGCTCCTCATCCGTGAGCTGAAGCTGGGCAAAGAGCCGTGCATAGCCGGTCTCGATCTGCACCGCGGCCTGCTGGCCGAGCAGGTCGCGCATGGCAGGATTTTTGATCATCTCGCGCAGGGCGCCGGCGCCTGTGGGCCCTGCTGGTGTAGCAGCAGCAGCCGGAGCGGGCGGAGCCACGTTCAGGTTGGAGGAAGCGTTGTTCAGTGCGGTCAACCTGGGTGCTGGTGCGGAGGCCACCGGGCGGTTGGCCAGGTCCTTGCGCAGCTGGGCGATGGTTTCGCGGGCCGCCTTCAAGTCCGACTCCATCTGGGCCAGCCGAGGGTCCGGCGGCGTGGGTGCGCTCAGCGTCCAGACAAGGGCGATGGCACAGACAAGGGTCGAAGCCGCGAGGGCAAGAGTGAGAGCTTTCATGCGAAGGGCTGAGACTGTGGATGAGGTCGGAACATTGAAAAAAAGAATTCTGAAATCCAGGCCGCGAAATCTAGTGCCCTGCATGGGCCTCGAAGTTCAGGCTTGTCACCTTCAGAAGGATTCAGGTTAATCCTCCAACGAATCCTCCCGCATGCGCCAGCCTCTTTTCATTCTCATCACACTGCTTCTTGTCACCCAGGCCGGGGCGCAGGAGGCCTACCGGTCCTGGAAAAGCACCGATGGCAAGGTCCTCGAGGCCACCTTTCTCGGGATGGAAGGCGCAGGCGTGAAGATCAAGCTTCGCACGGGAGCTGTCTTCACCGTGCCCCTGGCCCGGCTTTCTGCGGAAGACCAGGCCTGGGCCAAGGCACAACCTGCGGCTGCCGCCACCTCCACGGCTGAATCCACCGCTCCTGCCGCTGAAAAGGCATGGCCGCGCAGCGTAGCGATCGCGGACAAGCCGGAGGTGATCGTGGTGAAGGAGGATGAAGCCGCGAAGAAGTTCATCTACCGCTCTCCGCACTACGAGTTCGAATGCGATTCCAAGCTCGGGGCAAATGTCGTGCGCGAATTTGGCAGGCTCTTTGAAGCCACCTATCTGCTGAACTGCAAGCTGCCGCTGGACCTGAAGCCCAAGCCCGAACCACTGCGCGAATTCTTCCTGGCCCGGCTTTACACGAATGAAGAGGATTACTTCAAGGCAGGCGCCATCCCTGGCTCGGCAGGCGTGTATCAGCGGGCTGAAAAAGCCCTCTCCGTGCCGCTGAAAAGCCTTGGCGTGAAAATGGTGGGCAGCCGCGTGAGCCTCGACAAGGCGGATGACAAGGCCAATGCCACCCTGATCCATGAGATCACCCATCAGATGATGAACCACTGGCTTCCCAAACTGCCGGTCTGGTTCACCGAAGGCAGCGCCGACTACACGGAGATGATCGAATACTTCCCCACCGGCCGCTTCGCCTGGACCGGGATGCGCAAGCGGCTGCAGGACTTCGCCTTCCAGAAGAACCTCTATGAGCCGGGCCCCTTCAAAATGCTGGATCTCAAGGAGCTCATGGAGATGGACAGCCGCACGTGGGCGGCGGCACTGAGCTTGAAAGTCAAGGCCCCCAAGGTCATGGGAGGCGAGGCCGCGCAGTCGAGCCAGAACTACGGCTCCGCCGCCCTGCTGACCTACTATTTCTACCATGTGGACGGCAATGGTGATGGGGCAAACGTCATCGCATGGCTGCGCGAACTGGAGACCGTGGAGCGCAACTTTGATGGCAAAGCCCTCATTGAAAAGCACCTGATGCGCGGCCGCACCTACGCTCAGCTTGCGGACGACGTGAAACGAGGCCTGAACAAGGAGGGCGTGGATGTGAGCTTCGACGAGCCCGGCAAAAACCCGGTCTCTTCAGCCTCCAACTGAATGCGCCGCGAGGCTGCCCCAAGGCAGAAGCCTGTGTAGCAAGGCGAGCCGCCCTTGATCGTGCCCTGCGCCATCCTTGACCCTGGCATCCAAACTCGCCACGCTCGCCGATCTTCCGAATGTCCAAACGTCTCTTCCTCCTCGATGGCATGGCGCTGCTCTACCGGGCGCACTTTGCCTTCATCAAGAATCCCATCCGCACCAGCGATGGGGTGAACACCTCCGCCCTTTACGGCTTCGCGAACACACTGCTGGACATCATCACCAACCAGCAGCCGACGCACCTGGCGGTCGTGCTGGACACCTCCGCCCCCACACCGAGGCATGAGATGTTTCCCGACTACAAGGCGCAGCGTGAGGAGATGCCGGAAGACATTTCCACCGCGATCCCCCTCATCCACCGCCTCTGCGCGGCGATGCAAATCCCGCTTATCACCAAGGACGGGCTGGAGGCGGACGACATCATCGGCATCCTGGCCAAGCGCGCGGAGAAGGAAGGCTTCGAAACCTTCATGGTCACGCCAGACAAGGACTTCGGCCAGCTCGTCTCCGACTCGATCAAGATCTACAAGCCTGGACGCCAGGGCAGTGATGTCGAGATCCTCGGCGTGAAGGAAGTCTGCGAACGCTGGGGCATCGAGCGCCCGGAGCAGGTCATCGACATCCTCGCGCTCATGGGCGATGCGGTGGACAACATCCCCGGCATTCCCGGTTTCGGTGAAAAGACGGCGACCAGCCTGATCCAGCAGTTTGGCAGCGTGGAGAACCTGATCGCCAGCGTCAGCCAGCTCAAGGGCAAGCAGAAGGAGAAGGTGGAGCAGCATGCGGACAAGGCGGTGATGTCGAAAAAGCTCGCCACCATCTTCACCGACCTGCCCGTGGAGGTCTCCCCCGAAGATCTCGCACTTCAGGGGCACGATGATGCGGCACTGAAGGCGCTCTTCACCGAGTTTGAATTCAACACGCTGGGCCGCCGGGTGTTCGGTGATGACTTCAAGGCTGGCCGGGGACGCATGATGGCGAAGGAAGACAAGCCCGGCGAGGCGCCAGCCAGCTCGGACGACCTTTTTTCCAGCGCTGAAATCGCCCAGCAAGCCTCGCACAGCCTGCGCACCATCGCGGACACCCCGCATCAATATCACCTGATCCGCACCGCCGAGGAGCGCGCACGGCTCATCGCCGAACTGGAAAAGCAGCCCTGCTACTGCTTCGACCTGGAGACCACCTCGCTCGATCCGCGCGACACGGAAATCGTCGGCATCGCCTTTTCCTGGCAGTCGGGCGAAGGCTGGTTCGTCTTTTTCCCACGTGATCAGAAAGAGTCTGCGCAGGTGCTGGAAGAGTTTCGCGCCGTCTTCACCCGTGATGGCAGCATTGAAAAAATCGGACATAACCTGAAGTTCGACCTCTCCGTGCTGCTGGCCAAGGGCCTGGAGGTCGCCGGCCCCTTCTTTGACACGATGATCGCCCATTCGCTGATCGAGCCCGACCAGCGCCATGGCATGGATTACCTGTCGGAGACCTACCTGAGCTACACGCCGGTCCCGATTTCCGCCTTGATCAACACGGAGAAGGAAAAAGACCTCTTCAGCCCGCAGAGCATGGCGGATGTGGCGGCCGCCAATCCGCAGAAGATCGCCGATTATGCCGCTGAAGATGCAGATGTGACCTGGCAGCTCGCCCAGAAGCTGCGGCCCCTGCTGCCCAAGCACGGCGCCGAACGTGTGTTTTACGACATCGAATGCCCGCTCATTCCAGTGCTCGCATGCATGGAGCACCTCGGGGTGAAGATTGATGTCGCCGCGCTGCACGAGTTCGGCCTGCAGCTGGAAAAGCGTGCCAACGAACTGCACCGGCGCATCCAGGATCACGCGGGCGGTGCCTTCAACCTGAACAGTCCGAAGCAGCTCGGCGAGGTGCTCTTTGAGCGCCTGAAGCTCATCGAGAGGCCCAAGAAGACGGCCACCGGCCAGTATCAGACCAACGAGCAGGTGCTCCAGTCGCTCACCGGCCTGCACCCGATCATAAGCGAGATCCTGGAGTATCGTGAAGTCACCAAGCTCAAGAACACCTACGTGGATGCGCTGCCGGAGTGCGTGTCAAAGGTCGATGGCCGGGTTCACACCACCTTCCATCAGCTCATGGCCGCCACCGGGCGCATGGCTTCGAGCAACCCGAACCTGCAGAACATCCCCATCCGCTCGGACTCCGGGAAGGAGATCCGCAAGGCCTTCGTGCCCGGCGAGCCCGGCTGGGTGCTGCTGAGCGCGGACTACAGCCAGGTGGAGCTGCGCGTCATGGCGGCCTTGAGCGAAGACCCCGCCATGATCGAGGCCTTCCAGAAGGGCCAGGACATCCATCTGGCCACTGCGGCCAAGGTGTATGGCGTGCCGCTCGACGGCGTGCTGCCCGAGATGCGCCGCACGGCGAAGATGGTGAACTTTGGCATCATCTATGGCATCAGCGCCTTTGGCCTCTCGCAAAGGCTGGGCATCCCGCGTGGCGAGGCGGCCACCATCATTGACAACTACTTCAAGCAGTTCCCCGGCGTGCAGCGCTACATGGAGCAGATCGTGCAGGACGCGAAGAAGTATGGCTACGTGGAGACCATCACTGGACGCCGCCGCGTGATCCGCGACATCGGCAGCGCCAACGCGACCATCCGCGGCGGAGCCGAGCGCATGGCGATGAACACGCCCATCCAGGGCACCGCCGCCGACATGATCAAGCTGGCGATGATCCACATCGCTCGGGCGCTGCATGACTCCGGGCTGAAGACGCGCATGCTGCTACAGGTGCATGATGAACTGCTCTTTGAAGTGCCAGAAAATGAGGTCGCTCAGGCCCGTGAACTCATTCTGCAGCACATGCGCGATGCCCTGCCCCTCGGTGATGTGCCGGTCGAGGTCGAAGCAGGCACGGGCATCAACTGGCTGGAAGCCCACTGACCATGAATGCGATCCTGATTCATCCTGACGGCCGTGCCGAAGTCGTTTTCGGCGACTTTCAGGGCGACCTGACCAAGGTGGCGGTCCTCACCCAGGCCGCCGTTTCCGCCCT
>CALDGV010000384.1 GCA_937941745.1 uncultured Prosthecobacter sp.
CCTCTGGCAGAAAAGACACCCATCGTCCTGAACCTGCCCAACATGCCTGGAAACGCCCGCCTTGAGTTTGAACAGGGAGGCGTGGCCAGCGCCAGCCCAAACCCGAGCCTCACCTTCCGCCTCACCAATGCCAATTCGGCTGACTTCACGGGTGTGCTGAATCCGGCGAAGGTCAGTCTGAAAATGAACACCGCCACCGGTGCCTACAACGGCCTTTTCGAGCTCACCAATGGCGGAGTGACACGTAAAACAACCTTCCAAGGACTGCTCATTCCTGCCCTGGAAGCCGTTCCAGGCCTTGCCGCAGATGCCACCCGGGGCCTGTCGGCCCAGGCAGGTGTGGCTGCCGCTCATGCCTTTGGCGCCGGCTTCTTCCTTCTCGATCAGCTGCCCGTTCCACCATCGACCAAGAGCACCTCGGTGCTTTCGGGCCGCGCACGGCTCATGCCAGCACCCGTGCTGGTCTCTCCCCAACCTCAATCGCAGACAGTCAATCCCGGAGCGAACGTGAATTTCAGCTTCACGGCCACTCCCACCTTAACCACCGACAGCAGCCTTTCCTACCAGTGGCGCAAAAACGGCATCAACATCTCCGGTGCCACCACCACCACGCTCGCCCTCACCAACGTCCAAGAGGCAGACGAGGCCTCTTATGATTGTGTGATTCGACAAACGATCACCATCCAGCCGCCCGTTGGCTCCCCCGCAGGCACCCTGCCCACGGAACTGGACGTCAATGAAACCGTGACCCAGGCCGCAGTCCTCACGGTGAACGATCCAGTAAGCCAGATCATCGTCCTTCAGAACCCTGGACGCAGCCCGGTGCCCACAGGCAGCAGCGTCACTTTCACCGTGGAACATGCCGGGACACCTGGCTTCACCTACCAGTGGAAAAAGGACGGGATCGACATCGCTGGAGCCAACAGCGCCTCCTACACCATCCCGGCTGTGACCAATGCCCAGAATGGGTCTTACACTGTGCTTGTCTCCAATGCAGCTGCGCCAGCGGGGGTTTCCAGTGCGGCACGCACGCTCAGCCATGTCTCGCCGATCACGAATTTGCAGATCAGCCGCACTCCTGCCGAATCCCTTCTCGCCGCAGGCACACGCACCACCTTCACTGCGACTGCGGATGGCGGGGGTGTGTCCTACCAGTGGCTCCGAAACGGACTGCCCCTCCCTGGTGCCAATGCCTCCACCTTCGTCATCAACAGCCCCACCGCGTCCGACAACGGCCTGTACACCGTGCTCGCCACCAACGGTGCCACGCCTGATGGGATCAGCAGCGCAGGGAATGTCCTCAACGTCACCAATGCCATTTCCAACATCGTCGTGACCCCAAGCTTTTCCAATGGCTCTGCGGCCACCAACACGGACGTGACCCTGTCTGTCGCGCAATCTGGCACAGGTCCCTTCACCTACCAGTGGCGGAAAAATGGCACGCCGCTGCCCGGAGAAACTGCCTCCACGCTGGCTTTCAACACCGGACCGCAACCGACCAGCAGCGCTGAAACCTACGACGTCCTCATCTCCAATGCCGCCGTACCGCTGGGCGTGCTCAGCCCGGGTGTGGCGCTGGCAGTGGATATCCCGGTCAGCGATGTCACCGCCTCTCGAAGCCCCACCGATGAAACCGTCGGCTCAAACACCCAGGTCGTCTTTTCGGTCAGCGCCACGGGCAGCAACCTCACCTACCAGTGGCTGCGCAATGGGATTGCCATCAGCGATGCCACCGGAGCCACCTACACCATTCCTGCCACGGCGCTCGCCAACGGAGGCAACTACACCGTGCGAGTAAAAAACAGCCTCACTCCCAACGGCGTGCTCAGCAACGAAGTTCCGCTCGACGTCAACGACCCTGTCAGCGCCGCCACCATCACCCTGACCAACCACGAAAGCACTACTGTGCCCAACGGAGCGACACTGACCTTCAATTGCAATCCTGTTGGCGGGTATGGCCACACCTTCATCTGGAAACGCAACGGGCAGCCCATCCCTGGGGCTACCAGTTCCTTCCTCAACACCGTCTCCGACACCGAACCCGGCACCATTAGGTTCGAGGTTCAGGTGTTCAACCCTCTAAACACCACCGGTGTCACCAGCAATGAAATCGTCATCACGGTCGAACCCGACGCGTGAGGCTCCCAGAATGCAGTTCCCGTTCGAAAAGAAAAGGCTGCGCTGAATCCAGCGCAGCCTTCGGATGAACGGCAACCTTCCGTTGAAGCGGGTGAGCACCTCAGCTCGGGCCAAAGCACTTGTAAAAGACGTATCCCAGGGCCGCCGTCGCAGGAATGGTGAGCACCCAGGCCCAGATGATCCGGCTGACCACATTCCACTGGATGGCCCCCCAGCGCTTGGCGGCCCCAACGCCCATGATGCTCGTGGTGATGGCGTGTGTCGTTGACACCGGCATTCCGAGGTGACCGGCCACGGAAAGCACCGTGGCTGCCGTTGTTTCAGCAGCAAAACCATGCACAGGCTGCAGCTTCACCATCTTGTGCCCGAGTGTCTTGATGATCCGCCAGCCTCCGGCGGCCGTTCCCGCAGCCATGGTCAGAGCGCAGATGACTTTGATCCAGACTGGAATTTGATCGTTCTTTTCGCCAAGCGACTCAATGCGCAAAAAGCTGAGCCAGTCAGGCACTTGGCTGAGGTCTCCTGCCTTCGTTCCGGCGACCAGGGCCAGCGCGATGATCCCCATCGTTTTCTGGGCATCGTTCTGGCCGTGGCTGAAGCCCATGAAGCCAGCACTGAGGATCTGGAGCTTGCCGAATACACGGCTGACGATCAGAGGCCTCAAAGAATAGCAGATGGTGTAGAGGGCGCCCATGATCAGCAGGCCAAGCACAAATCCCGCCAGCGGTGAGGAGAACATCGGCAGCACCACCTTGTACAGCAGCCCACCTCCCTCATACCATTCCTTGCCAGCCTCGGGAGCCTTTGACCAGATCAGCGCGGACCAATTGCCGCCCGCCGTGGCCAACGTGGCTCCCACAAGGCCGCCGATCAGTGCATGGCTGGAACTGGAAGGCAGCCCAAACCACCAGGTGATCAGATTCCATACAATCCCGCCGGACAAGGCGCAGATGATGGTCGTCGTGTTGACGAACTGGCTGTCCACCAGTCCGGAGGAAATGGTCTTGGCCACCGCCGTGCCAAAGAGGGCGCCTATGAGATTGGTGACGGCGGCCAGCAAAATAGCCTGCCGCGGAGTCAGCACCTTGGTGGAAACCACCGTGGCAATGGAGTTGGCGGTGTCGTGGAAGCCGTTGATATACTCAAAGACCAGGGCCACCAGCACCACGGTTAAAACGAGGGTCATGGAAGCAGAGGATCAGGAGTTTTTGAAAACGATGTGAGACACCACGTTGCCAGCGTCGCGGCAGCGGTCCACCACCTTCTCGATCAGGTCATACAGATCCTTCAGCACAATGATGGTCACAGAGTCCTGGCCGGGGCGGCTGTACAGATCGCGCAGGCTCTGCAAGAGCAGCTTGTCAGCGTCGCCTTCGATCTTTTGCAGTTCCGTATTCAGCACCTTCACCCGCTCCAGATGCAGCTTGGAACGCAGTTCGGAGATCATCGTCACCACAGTGTCCACCGCCGCATCCATCAGCGCCATCTGCCTGGAAAAATCGACTCCGACAAGGCGCTCCTGGGTGATTTGCACACGCTCAGCGATTTTCTCCACCGTTTTCGGAATCTTGTATAGAGCGGAAGCCAGCGCGGCGATGTCCTCGCGCTCGAGTTCGGTCACGAAAGTCTTGCACAAGGCTTCGTCGATCCGTTCCGTGATCGCCTTGTCTTCCCGGCGGGAAGCAGCAAAGGACTCCAGCGACTGGCCGGATGAGCCCGGTGAGGAGAGCAGGCCATGCAAGGCTTGCACACTTTTGCGTGCCTGAGCCGCACTGGCCTCGAGCAGGTCGTAAAACACATCTTTTTTACCGAACAGGCTTTGAAGGGAGATCATGGTGTTGGATTGGTTTTGCCGGGAGGGCGGCGGAGTGAGACGGCAGAGGCGCTGGAGTGTCAAGTGACGTTCAGTCCCCCGGCAGCAGCTAGCCGCTGCAGACAAGTCGCAACAATTAGAGAAGCTCCTTCCTGGAGCCACACCGGATTGTGAAAAACTCAAAATTGTCAGTTGCGCGGGTGGGGCGCTGTGATACGACTCACGCCCCTCCGACCAGAAGGCCGGAGACTACCCCCATTTACACCCGTTTATGCGAGTCCGTCCGTCCGTAAAACCCTTGTGCGAGCTTTGCCGCGTCATCCGACGCGCTGGCGTTGTTCGCGTTGTCTGCAAAAACCCCCGCCACAAGCAGCGTCAGGGTTGATCCCACCCCACTTTTAAATCCGCACCTTCCGTTATGGCACGCCTACTTGGAGTCGAAATCCCGAACGAAAAGAAGATCGAATATTCCCTTCCCTATATTTTTGGGATCGGTCTTCCCCTGAGCCGCAAAATCCTGGCCCACACCAACATTGATCCGAACACTCGCACGGGTGAACTTACGGATGATCAGCTGGCCCAGATCGCTCAGACCGCCCAGGCTCTCAAGATCGTGATCGAAGGCGACCTTCGCCGTGAGCAGCAAATGCACATGAAGCGCCTGCTCGGCATCAACTGCTATCGTGCTACCCGTCATCGCCGTGGTCTCCCGGTCCGCGGTCAGCGCACTCACACCAACGCCCGCACCCGCAAAGGTCCTCGCAAGACTGTTGGTGCCCAGAAAAACCCCGGTGCCAAGAAGGGCAAGGTCTAATCCCTGCCAACTCAACCCGAAGAATCCCCTAATAGTATGGCAGACGAAACGACGACACCTGCGGCAGCTCCTGAAGCCGCTGCTCCTGCACCGGCTCCCGCCGCTCCAGCTCCCGCTACACCAGCCCCGGCTGACAAACAGCCAACTTCCGGCGACCGCGCTGTTTCTCAGAGCGTCTGGCTCGAGATCGGCGGTGGTGACGGCAATGAAAGCCCTAAAGTCATCAAGGCCAAGGGTGCCAAAAACGTTTCTGCAGGCATCGTGCACGTGCAGGCCACCTTCAACAACACGATGGTGTCCATCACCGACCGCGTCGGCAACGTCATCGGCTGGTCCACCTCTGGTAAAATGGGTTTCCGCGGTTCCCGCAAAGGCACTGCCTACGCCGCCCAGGTCGTCGCTCAAGACGCCTGCCGTCAGGCCATGGGTCACGGTCTCCGTGAAGCCGAGGTCCGCCTTCGTGGACCTGGTTCCGGCCGTGAATCTGCTGTCCGTGCCATTCAGGCTATGGGCGTCGAGGTCACCCTCGTCAAAGACGTGACCCCCATTCCTCACAATGGCTGCCGTCCGCCCAAAGCCCGCCGCGTCTAATCTTCAGCCCCTTTTATCCTAGTTTATGGCACGTTATACTGGTCCCCGCGAAAAGATTGCCCGCCGCTTTGGCATCGCTCTTTTCGGTCCTTCCAAGGCTCTCGAACTGCGCAACTTCCCCCCGGGACAGCACGGCGTTCGCAATGCTCGCCGCAAAGTTTCTGAATACGGAGTTGCTCTCATCGAAAAGCAGAAGCTTCGTTTCCAATACGGTGTTCTTGAAAAACAGTTCCGTCGTTTCTTCGCCGAGGCCCAGCGCCGCAAAGGTGTCACAGGTGAAAACCTTCTCCAGATGCTCGAGCTTCGTCTCGACAACGTGGTTTACCGCATGGGGTTCGCCAACACACGCTTCGCCTCCCGCCAACTCGTCAGCCATCGCCACATCACCGTCAATGGTCGCGTGGTGAACATTGCGAGCTACCAAGTCAAGCCGGGCGACAAAATCGGCGTCAAGGACAGCCCTCGTTCTCAGCAGTTGGTTGGTCGCTTCCTCGAAATGACCCTGGGTAATCCAGCTCCAGACTGGATGACCGTTGACCGCGACAGCATGAGCGCAGTCGTCAATCGTGCTCCTATTCGCGATGAGATCAACCCCATCGCCAATGAGCAGCTTGTGGTCGAACTCTACTCCCGTTAATCGACTTCCCAGTTCGTTTTTCAAAGACCGGATTCACACACGTGAGTCCGGTTTTTTGTTTTTACAGCATGTTTGGTTTGAACGTGTTCTAACGACAGACGGTTACCGTCTGCCGCCAGCTGCGTTAGACACAGCACAACCAAGGACACGCATGTCACCTACCCTGAAAAGCACCCTTGTCGGTCTTCTCGCCCTCAGCCTTGTCTTCTTCATCATCGAGCGCCTGCTCGGCAGGGCCAGAGGGCCCCTCTTGCGTCAAGGCTGGCTCACTGACATTGCCTACTGGTTCATCACCCCTTTTTTCACAAAGCTGCTCAGCCGCAGCGCACTGCTGATTCCAGCAGGATTGCTCATCCTTTTCGGCTTTGCCAACGCCGCGGACTTCCGCAATCAGACTTACACGGGATTCGGTCCGCTTTCCCGCCAGCCAATCGCCATTCAAGCTCTCGAAATCTACCTTCTGGCAGATTTCATCTCTTACTGGACCCATCGTCTCTTTCATCTGGGCCGCTGGTGGCCTTTCCACGCCGTCCACCACAGCTCCGAAGACCTCGATTGGCTAAGCAGTGTCCGCGTCCACCCCGTCAACGACCTCGTCAGCAAGTTTCTTCAGGTCAGCCCCCTTCTTCTCCTCGGATTCAACCCTTGGGTCACCCTTTCCACCGCCCCCTTTTTTACTCTCTACGCCATCTTCATTCATGCCCGTGTGGACTGGGATTTCGGTCCACTTCGTTTCCTCATCGCCACACCAGCCTTCCATCGTTGGCATCACAGTCGTCAGACCGAAGCCATCGACAAGAATTTCGCCGGCCTTTTTCCTGTCTGGGATCTTCTCTTTGGCACTTTCTACATGCCCCCAGGAAAAGCAGCCGCAGATTTTGGTGTAGCCGGAGGCTTCCCCCAAGACCTCCCGCATCAATTATGGGAACCCTTCCGCTGCCTCTGGCGAGGCCAGAATCCTGATTCCGCACCTGCAGAACAAAAGGGGGATTAGCCTTACCCGGCACTTCCAAAGATCCCCACGGGCATGCACTCGCAGCTTTCCGCGCTGGTAGTTTTTGACGGCAGAACTAGGTTATGACCAACGTTCCTCCTTTAGCCATGTCACTACCTCTGGATGCCCCCCCGCCAGCCACGACAAAACCGCCTGAAAAAACTGAAGCGGGCAATTACTTCGTTTCAAACTACCCGCCGTTTTCATTCTGGAAGCCGGATCAGGTCCCTGCCCTGGAGGCGGTGATGCAGACCCCAGCACCTGCAAATGTGCCGCTTGGCATCTATTTCCACATTCCCTTCTGCCGGAAGCGCTGCCACTTCTGCTACTTCAAGGTGTACACCGACAAGAACGCTGCGGAAATCAAGGCCTACATCGACGCCGGGATGAGAGAGATGGAGCGTTACGCACAGACGCCCTACATCCAGGGACGCAAAGCACACTTTGTGTATTTCGGAGGTGGCACGCCGAGCTACCTGAGCGTGCCCCAGCTGCGGGATCTGACGAACCGGATGAAGGATCTGGTCAGCTGGGATGGAGCGGCAGAAGTGGCTTTCGAGGCCGAACCGGGAACGCTGAACGAAGTCAAGCTCTCTGGCATCCGCGAAGTCGGTGTCACAAGACTGAGCCTCGGAGTGGAGAACTTCGATGACCATATCCTGGAGTCCAACGGCCGCGCTCATCGCAGTGGTGAGATCGAAAAGGCATACCGTTTCGCTCGCACCCTCGGGTTTGAGCACATCAACATCGACCTGATTGCAGGAATGATGAACGAGACGGAGGACAACTGGAAGGTCTGCGTTCAAAAGGCCATCGACCTTGGTCCTGACGCTGTGACCATCTACCAGATGGAGGTGCCCTACAACACGACCATCTATCAGCAGATGAAGGCGGAAGGCAAAGTGACAGCGCCGGTGGCAGACTGGCCGACAAAAAGGCGCTGGGTGAGTTATGCCTTCGATGAGTTTGTAAAGGCGGGTTACACCGTGACCAGCGCTTACACCGTGGTGAAGGACCCGCAGCGGATCAAGTTCGTCTATCGGGACGCCCTTTGGGAAGGAGCTGACCTGCTGAGCTGTGGTGTGGCTTCGTTCGGACACCTGCGCGGCGTGCATTACCAGAACCAGGCGGACGTGGGTCCCTACATGCAGGCAGTGGATGCAGGAAAACTGCCCATCTTCCGAGCCTATGAAACCAGTCATGAAGAGCGCTTTGTGCGGGAGTTCATCCTCAAAATGAAACTGGGCCACAGCGAATTCGCCTACTACCAGCAAAAGTTCGGCATCAACCCACGCCAGTTCTTTGCCCCGCAACTGGAACACCTCGCTGCAGAAGGCTGGGCAAAGCTGGATGATCAATCCATTACCTTCAGCAGGGACGGGTTGCTTCAGGTGGACCGCCTGCTGCATGACTTTTTCCTGCCACAACACCGCCAGTTTGCCCGCTACACCTGAGGAATGACGCATTCTGCATGCCCCAAAGACGAATTCCTGCTTTTCCGAGGTGATGAATGAGGCTCCGAGACAAGACGAAGACATCCTGGCCCCGCTGATTTTCTTTTATGGCATCGGCAGCACGCGACCGCGCGTGACTTTTGTCGAACCTGAAGGCCTGGCTGAGCAGGAAAGATTCCTGCTGGCACACGACCGCGACATGACACCACACCTGCGGGAATTTCACGGCTGTGACATCGACCTCGATGTGGCCGCCCGCGCTCGGATTGGCAACTATCTGGTGCGTGCCTCGGTGCTTCATCGTCGGAGCGATGGCAAACCTGTAGAATTTGGGGCCATCGGCATTCACCTCGACCTGCTGCCTGAAGAGGCTCAAAAACTGGTGTTGGAAGGCCGCGTGCCATTTGGAGCCATCCTCGAACGCTACGAAGTGCCTCACAGCAGCCATCCACGCGGGTACTTTCGCATCGCGGTGGATCAGCGATTGGCCGAACTCCTAG
The DNA here is from genome assembly GCA_937941745.1 of uncultured Prosthecobacter sp. Classification (GTDB taxonomy): domain Bacteria; phylum Verrucomicrobiota; class Verrucomicrobiia; order Verrucomicrobiales; family Verrucomicrobiaceae; genus Prosthecobacter. Next base: position 8,943 of record CALDGV010000384.1, read on the forward strand.
GAGCCACCAGCGGGCAGATCCTTTTTGGCCGCTGCAATGAGCTTCGTCATGGCTCCGGCCGCGTGCTGGCAGATGTGGTGGAAGTGCTCCCCCGCGGGAGTTGAGCAGCGCAGAACCGGAGCAATCACGAAAGACTGCCGGCAGCAGCCTCCACGGGCAGCCCGGGTTCCGGTTCATTCTTGCCTAGCAGCAGTCGCATAAGCCGCCCGGCATCATCCACGGCGAGGTAGCACAGAGGCACCAGGAAGAGCGTGATGATGGTGGCGAAAAGGCTGCCATACCCCATGGCCACGGAGACGGGAGTAAGAAACTGGGCGTGGGTACTTTGTGCGCCGCTGCTGAAGAAAAAGGGCACGGCACGGGCAAGCCAGGTGCCGTCGAAGATCAGCGGGACGAGGCCAAAGAACGTGGTGATCTGCGTCAGGAAGATGGCACGAAAACGCAGCAAGCCACCCTTCTGCACGGCCTCGCGCAGAGGCATGCCATTCGCCTTGAGGTCATTGATCTCATCAACAAGCACCAGAGTGTCATTCACCACCACGCCGCAGACGCCGAGGATGCCAAAGAAGCTCATGATGCTGACAGGCAGGCCATGGAACTGATGACCAATCACAGCACCCACAACGCCAAAAGGAACCACGAGAAGCACGATCAGCGGCTGGGAATAACTTTTAAAGGGGATGGCCATCAGGGCGTACATGGCACCGATCACCAGCAGAAAGGAGACAAGTACTTTGCCCTGGCTTTCACGCTGATAACGGGCCTCTCCTTCAAAGCTCCAGCGGATATGCCCGTGGTCGGCAAGCAGGTCATCCATGAAGGTGGTCAGCTCGGCACGCAGAGCCGCGATGTCGATGCTGCCCTTGTCTGCATCGGCGGAGATGTTCAGGGCACGCCGGCGGTCCACGCGCTTGATGCTGGTGAAGCTTTTGACCACCTTGGCCTCGGCCACACGGCTGAACGGTACCTCCAGCCCAGTGGCAGTGCGCACGCGCATGGTCTCCAGGGTGGCAAGATTCTGCCTGTTTTCCCGGGGCATGCGCAGCATCACCTTCACTTCATTGCGCCCGCGCTGGATGCGCTGCACCTCATCTCCGTAAAAAGACTGCCGCACCTGACGGGCGAGGTCAGTGACGGTGACGCCAAACTGCTGTGCCTCTGGCTTGAGACGCAGCTGAATCTCATTGCGGCCGGAATCGAGGGAATCGTTGATGTCAAAGAGAGCCGGATAGGTGCTGAGCTTCTCCTTGATCTTCTCCGACATGGCCAGCAGTTCCTTGGGATCAGTGCCAGTCAGCTGAATGTCCACCGGATCACCACCACGCATGATCTCGGCACGGAAAGTGAGTTCTTCAGCTCCAACGATGCTGCCGATGCGCTTGCGCCACTCATTGGCCATTTCGACCGTATTAGCATCGCGACTACGCTCTTCGGGACCAAAAGTCTCCATGGTCACACCACCGATGTGGCTGCCGCTGCTGGAAGGCGAACCGCGGCTCGAAAGAGTGGTGCCGATGGTGGAAACCACATGCTTCACCACGCTCCTCCCATCCGGACCAACGTATTCTTTCTGCATGTCGAGAGCGATCTGGTAAATGCGCTCAACGTGTTTTTCGGTGATTTCGACAGGAGTGCCATCCAGCATGGAAAGCCGGCAGTCAATGCGCTCGCTGGGAACACGGGGAAAATACGTGGTGGAGATTCGCCCGCTGGCATACAAGCCGCCGATCACAGCCAGACCACCAAAGAGCAGGGCGAGCACCGTGTAGCAGTTCCGAACGCTGAAACGGATGGCTGGCGCATAAACCGAACGGACAAACCACTGCAAAGCGCGGTCTGAAGTGCGGTGAACCGGAGCCAGGAGATCTCCTGCCCTGCCAAGGAACGGGTGCGCAAGATGGCTGGGCAGAATGAGCTTGGTCTCCAGCAGCGCGATGAGCATCACAGTGATGAAGATAAGGGCGATGGGCTTGAACATGGAGCCCCAGTCGGACGAATCGACAGCCATCGGCAGAAAGGCGATGACCGTGGTCAGCACGCCGAAGGTGATCGGCACTGCCATTCGCTGGGTGCCTGCAATGGCGGCCTCTAATGGAGTCAGCCCCTGGGTCGCACGGACATGATCGCAGTGTTCGGAGATCACGATGGCATCGTCCACCACGATCCCGAGCACCAGAATGAAGCCCATGAGCGAGGAGAGGTTGATGGAAATATCCATGTAGGGCATCAGCGCAATCGCCCCAAGGAAACTCATGACCATGCCAACACCGACCCAGATGACAGCCTCCAGGCGGAGAAAAAGTCCCACACAAATAAAGACGAGGATAAGGCAGCTCTGAGCATTCTGAAGCAGCAGGTCGATGCGCCCTTTGACGATCTTGGAACGGTCGTTCCAGTAATCGAGCCGCACTCCCCCAGGGAGTTTTTTGTTGGTCTCCTCAATGTAGGCCTTCACACGCTCACCAATCGTGATGGCGTTCTGCTTCCCCTCCCGCATGACGCTGATCATCACGCAACGGCGGCCATTCAGGCGGGTGACCAGTGGGTTTTCCGTGAATCCGTCTATGATCTTGGCAATCTCCCCCAAAGTGACCTTGCTGCCATCGTTCCTGGTGAGAAGAGGGATGCGCGCGTAGTCATCGCCCGTGTAGGCACGGCCGCGGGTGCGAAGGCTGACATCCCCGGCCTCGGTCTGCACGACACCGGCGGGCATGTCGATGGCATTTTCACGGATGGCCCGGCTGATGGATTCAAGGCTAAGGCCGTATTTGCGCAGTTGCTCTTCTGGAATCTCAATCGCGATCTCCTCATTACGCACTCCCGTGATGTCAGCATGGGAGATGCCGGGCAGCGAAGCGAGCTCGTCCCTCGTCTGCTCACCGAGGCGCTTAAGGTCACGCTCGGCCATATCAGCGCTTAAGATGACGGTGATGACGGAATGAAAACTGTCGTCGAGCTGGATGACGGGCTTTTCCGCCAGCGCTGGAAAGTTGGGGATCGCATCCACGCGGATTTTAATGTCGTCCATCACGCGGCGGGGATCTTCACCCTCATTCACCTCAATGAAAACGCTGCCACCGCTGCTTCCCGCAGTACTGTTGATATGTTTGATGCCTCCCACCTGCTGGATGGCCTCCTCAATCTTCAGCACGATCGTCTCCTCCGTCTCTTCAGGCGATGAGGCCGGATACGGGACATTCACCGAAATGAAGCGCGACGGCATGTCCTGGAAGACCTCCAGCGGGATCTGGTGCTGATAAAGCGTCCAGCCGCCAGCGACCATGACCGCCAGCATCAGAAGATTAGCGGCGACGTGATTGCGGGCAAACCAAGCGATCATGAGAAGGAAATTAGAAAATATGCCCGAGCCTGCCGAGATGACGGAGCTGGGCAAATACCGAATTACGAACCCGACCCGCCCGAAGCCTGCCCTTAACAACCCACTTTTCAACTTCCCAAGCCAGTCTAGTCTGAACTCATGCCAACCATTCACCTCGGCTCAAAGACCCTAGCCCTGTCCCAAGCTGCCCTGCTTGTGACTCTTCTGGGGCTTTCGTCCTGCGCGGATTTTGAAATTCCGGCCCTGAAAAAAATCAAAAAGGCGGCAGAAACTGCCGAAGTTGACCCAGCCAAAGCGGATCCAGACACTGGGCAGATGGCCCCAAGCGGAGAAGGGACTCACCGCCTGACCAAAGAAGACCTGGAGATCATGCGTGAACGGGCCCGCATCCATGCGGATGCCATCGCCATGGAAAGAGACCTGGCCAAGGCAGCCGAAGCATCTGGCGTCGATCTTTCCTTCCTTCTCAGCATGAACTATGAAGAGGCCAAGGCAATTTCAGCGCACAGCGTCGAGCTTCCCATGGGCGTCCGCATCGCAGCAGACAGCATTGAGGTCCTGAAAAAAGACGGCGATGACCGACCCAAAAAAGTCCGAGCCAAGGGACGGGTCTATCTGGAAAACGGCAGTGGTGACGACATGGCCAAAATCCTCTGCCAGGAAGCCTATGTCAGTTCCTGGGAAATCGTCCTGCGAGGGAAACCGATTGTTCAACGCGGAGCAAGCACCATCGAAGGCCTCGATGACAGCACTGTGGCCTACATTCTGGGCACGCGTTTGCGAGTGATCGGATTGCACCGGGCCTCCAATCAGGATGCCATGCTCGCCACACTGCCGGATCTAGGCCCCTGGACCAGCGGCCCAAACCCCCTGCTCCCAGCCCTCACCGAGGATTCTGTGCCCATGGACATCCGTGATCAGATGCTCAAGGCTGCCGAAGCCGAGGCCGTGCTTCAGCAAAACCGCAACGAGGCACTCTCAGGTCCTGAAGCCCCTCCCGCCCCGTGGGTCAAAGAGGCGGCCTCTAAGCCAGGCAGCAAAGCGCTGCCAAAAGAGGAAGGCTCGACAACCCAGAAAGCGAAAGAAGACAAGCCGAAAGCATCTGCACAAGCTGACAAAAAAACACCAGGGCAGTCCTTATCGAAGGAAAAGGCTGACTGAAAAACTGCTGCAAATCATGCCTGGGGTGATTTCCAGCACCTCATTGACTCCTGTTGAGGTCAGGATTCGCGAAGCGGAACGATTTTCTTGTCCAGGTTGTGGCTGGCATGAATACGGCGCATTGTGCCGCTGCGTGCACGCATGAGGATGCTGTGGGTTTCGACGTGATGCCCAGTGGTTCGTACTCCGGGAAGCAACGGACTGTCGCTGATGCCGGTGGCACAGAAAAGTGCGCTCTCTCCTTTCACGAGGTCATCGCTGCGCCAGACCTGCGTCATTTCCTCAAAAGAAACCTGCGACGCCACCTCCGCTCGGTGTTCCTCGCTATGGAACCACATGCGCACATCCATGTCGCCCCCCAGGCATTTCAGCGCAGCAGCAGCAAGAACTGCCTCGGGACTGCCACCCATGCCGACGTAAAGGTCCACGCCACTTTCAGGCAGTGATGGCGCTACCGCGGCGGTGATATCTCCATCGGTGATCATCCGCAAAGCCGCTCCTGTGGCACGGACTTGACGGACAATGTCGGCATGACGAGGGCGATCCATGGTAACCACGACAACGTCACGCACATGCTTGTCCAACGCCTTCGCGGTAAACTCAATGACCTCCTTCAGCGGCATGTCGAGAAGGCAGCGGTCGCCCTCGTGTTTGAGCGCCCGCTTGACAGCTGGCCCATAGGCCAGCTTGTGGCTGTAGAAGCTGGGAATATTTTTCATGGCACTGGGCGCCCCCTCCGGCACCTGGGCAGCAGCAATCACGGAAATGCTGTTGGGCGTGCCTTTGGCGATGTTCGTTGTGCCATCAATGGGATCCAGGGCGATGTCGAAACGAGGGGCACCCGGCTTCCAAGTGCCCAGATGCTCGCCGACAAAGATGCCAGGCGCATTGTCCTTGATGCCCTCCCCAATAACGACCTTTCCGCAGACATCCAGAATATCAAAGACACCATAAATGGCGCTGCAAGCAGCGGCATCTGCCAGCTCCTTTTCACCTCGTCCCAGCCATTGAAGGGATTGCAGAGCCGCATTTTCCGTGGCGCGCACGAACTCAAACTCAAGAAGGCGCTCTAGATCAAGAGGGCTGCGAAGTGGAGGCAGGGAGGAGGACATGGTCGGGAAAACGGGTAACCGTTCGCCATCATGCATGGCTGGGGCTGGAGCACCAAGCTCCTGAGAAGATTTTTTTATGCCTCTGTCCAGCGCACCTCCTGGCGACAACTCGAAACATCTCGACAGCCATGCCCGTTTCGCATTCTAGTTTTCCGATTATGAAACCCGCCTCGCTTCTCGTTGCCATCGCCCTCGCCGCCACCTCTTTCGTCCAAGCAGAAAACTGGCCGAATTGGCGCGGCCCTAATCAGGATGGCTCAAGCTCAGAAAAGAACCTTCCGACGAAATTCAGCAAGACCGAAGGTGTGAAATGGGCTGCCGAAGTGCCTGCCGTCTCTGCTTCCGTGCCGGTTGTCTGGGGTGACAAGGTCTTTCTCACGGCCCCGATCAAGGACAAGCAACAACTGGTAGGCTTCTGCTACGATGCCAAAACCGGCAAGGAACTCTGGCGCAAGGTAGTGTCTGAAGGCGGCCTCCAATGGGACAACAAAAGCAATCTGGCCAGCCCATCGCCCGTGACGGATGGAGAACGCGTTGTTTTCCTGTTTGCAGACGCCGTGGCAGCTTCTTTTGATCTGTCCGGCAACCTTCAATGGAAACGCGACTTCAAGGAAACTCATGGTGCCTTTGCCACCCAGTGGACCTATGGCAGCAGCCCCGTTCTGGACGGAGGCAAACTCTACATCCAGGTGCTTCAACGGAATGAGACTTTTGTCTTTCAAGGATTCGACAAAGGCACTCCAGGGAAGGACATGAGCAGCTACATTCTTGCGGTGGACCCGGCCACGGGAAAGGACCTCTGGAAGCATATCCGT
>CALDGV010000385.1 GCA_937941745.1 uncultured Prosthecobacter sp.
TGCTGCATCAACTTCGCATCAAACACCTCCACGGAGCTTTTCATCGGCATCTCGGGGTAATTTGAGTGCGCACACCACAATTTGCCATCCAGCACGATTCCGGCGTTGAGATGCTTGATGCGGCCAGCGGTCTCTTTCCAGCCACCGACGCGTTCACCGCTGTCTTTTCGGTATTTACCGATGGCGGCATTCGTGATCGCATAAAAGTGCTCCGCATCCACGGCGACACCTTGATGCGCCTCGTCCGCCTTGAAGCGCTTCAGCTCCTCATGCCGCCACTCGCCCTTTTGGCTCGCCAGCATGCCGTTCACACGGCCCTGCTCCTTGCGCAATGCACCGTCCGGTATCGGCATCGGTGTCAGGTTCTCGCTCACCAGCTTTTCATCCGCCGGGATCGCCCGCCAGCGCAGGTTTTTGAACCACACCTCCGCGCCATGATACTGGAGCGAGATGTTCGCGCCGCGTTTCGTCAAATCGCCGCCACGGATACGCAGCACCTCGATCTCATTAAGCCAGCGTGGGTCGGTGTAATCGAAGTCGATGACCTTCTCGCCATTCAGCCAGTGCTGGATCACCGTGCCTTTGCAGACAATGCGGCCTTCGTTCCATTCACCATGCGGCTTCACGACATCTTTCGTCGGAGCCATGCCAAAGAACAGCGAAGCCGCCGCCTGGCGCGGATTCTCGCCATAGGGGCTGTTGGCGTTGTCGAGCAGTTGATACTCATACTGCCCAGGCCTGTAATACACGCCGCTGTTGCAGCCCTTCGAAACTTTCCAGTCAAAGCGCAGCTCAAAATCATCCGGTACCTTCGCCTTCTCATACACCAGCGATCCACCTTTCTTCACGCAGGCGATCTCACCATCTACCACTGCCCAGTTACCACCGTGCTTCCAGCCATCGAGCGACTCGCCGTCAAAGATCGCCTCAAAGCCTGGCTCTGCGGCTTGAGCGAATGGCGAGGCAAGGGTGAGGCAGGCAATCAGGCGCGGAAGAAACGTCATGCCAGAGAGACGAATCACGACGGTGTGATCTTCCGCTCAACAACCGCGTGCTCAATAGCCATGGGTTCATCACACCGCCCGATCTCGCGGGATAAGCCCCGCGGCGCATCCAACCGCCGGATGCGGAAAACCGCACGTCCGGTTGTGTGAGTCCTCTCCGGCCCAAATCCCGTCACGGCCACCCGGTCTGTGCTTCGCCTTAAAGGAACCGCTGATGAAAGCCACACCGCAGTTTTGAACGCCGCAGAGGCTTGATTTAGCGGGTCCACCTCTGCGGCGTGCCCGACTCTGCGGTGTAAATCAGTGTTTCCTTAACCCAAGCCCACCGCATCACGCACACGACTGAGCGTCTTGCGGGCGACGGCGCGGGCTTTCTCGGCTCCTTCGGCGAGGACTTTGTCCACATAGCCTTTGTCGGCGAGGATTTCATCGCGGCGGGCGCGGTAGGGGGCGAAGTAGTCGGTGACGCCTTGCAGGAGGCGCTTTTTGAAGTCGCCGTAGCCGACGCCGCCGTTGAGGTGGTCGTTCACCATGGTGTCGTAATCGGCCTCGGAGGCGACGAGCTTGTAAAGGGCGAGGATGCTGCTGCCTTCGACGGGTTTCGGGGCTTCGACAGGCGTGGAGTCGGTCTTGATGCCCATGATCTTCTTTTTGAGCGGTCCGGGTTCCTCAAACATCGGGATCGTGTTGTCGTAGCTCTTGCTCATCTTCTGGCCGTCGAGGCCGGGAACAACGGCGGTGGCCTCCTGGATGCGCGGCTGTGGCAATT
>CALDGV010000386.1 GCA_937941745.1 uncultured Prosthecobacter sp.
CGGCGAATGTCCGCGGCATTTTTGGCAAAGGGCTCGACGACCGTGCAGCCATCAAGCCTGCCGAGCACGCGCAGAGCCGGCAGATGGCACTCTGCAACGATGGCTCCTCCGCCCAAGATCAGATGTTTCATGACGATTTATGAGGCCTGTCTGCGCAGGCTGCCCAGCAGGCGTGCCACCAGCGGAATCTGCGTCAGATGGCAGAGCTGACGATAACCCGCGATGCACGAGATCAGGAACACCAGGGCGCCCGGCACCCATGCCCAGAGGGCGGGAAGCAGCCAGTCGCCTGTCTTTGTGACGAGCAGGGCGGCAAGCCCCAGGCTGATGACCTGCCGGGACTGCTGCGTCCAGACAAAGCCCGTGAGGTCACGAACCGCAGCCAGGTTCACCCAGGTGAACACGACAAAGCTCAGAATGGTGGCATAGCCGCACATGTTCAGCCCCACCTGGGAAAGACCCGCCCAGAACGCCAGAAGCTGCACCGCCGACGAAAGGACATTCGTCCACAGGAACCGGATGTCTCCACGTGACATGAGGATGAAGCTCAGCGGCCAGGAGACGAGCCTGCCGAAAACTCCGACAGCCAGCCATTTGAGCAATCCGGCAGCCGGCGCAAACTCGGCGGCATAGAAGAGCGGCATCAGCAAGGGCGCGAAAGTGATGGTTCCCACCACGCCTGGAATGCCAATCAGCAGAGCCACCACCGTCTGTTCATTCACCAGCCGGTTCACGGCCTCATGATCCGCCCCCACTGCGCTGAGGCGGGGGAGGAAATCGGTACCCATCGCCCCCAGGATGTATCCTGCATAGAGCCCCGACAGACCATCCGCAGCCTGAAAAAAGCCCAGGGCGGACTCGCCAAGCCCACGGATGATCAATACACGCTGAAGGTAGCTGGTCACGCTCACCAGCAGGCCGAGCACCACGATCATGCCGCCAAACTTGAACAGCCTGCCAGCGACTTCAGCGGACCAGCCCGCTGTCTGGTCCACATGCCAGAGTGCCGTGCGCCGGGCGTGCATGCGGGTGACCAGCCATTGGAAAAGCGCGCCGACGAGAATGGCCGGCAGGATCCCCTGCTGCCGCCAGAGGGCAAAACAGCCGAGGCTCACTCCGGTGCCGATCAACGCTCCGCTCACATTCACCCAGGCAAGACGACGGATCTCCTGAGCGCTCTGGATCAGCGTCGAATCCTTGGCCGTCAGAACACCGCAGAAGACCGCACCTGAAAGCAACGCGATTTGAACCGCATGCTCACCATCATCGAAGGTAAGCAACGACACAGGGACGCTCAAGGCCGCCAGCAGCGCCGCCCCGAAGAAGGCCATCAGCCATAGCACTCTGTTGAAGGTCGCCAGAGTGAGGCTCAGCCGCGCGGCATCTCCTCCGCCCCTGGCCTCGGCGATTTCACGGACGCCGCTGTAGTTCAGCCCCATGGTGGCAAATGAAGCGGCCATGGTGACGATCGACTGAAACGCCCCCATCAGCCCCAGCCCTGCGGGGCCAAGCAGGATCGCCACGAACTTCACGCGGACCATTCCGATCAGCACATTGACCGCCGTGGCTCCTCCAAGCAGCGATGTGGCCGACAAAATGCGCCGGTAAGAGCCATGCGCTTCCGGCGGCCTGAGGTGGGCATCACTGCTCATGCGTCGTGCCCGCCCTCCTGCTTGGAATCTGCCCTGCTGCGAGCCTGTAAAACCTGCTCAAAGAAGGCGGTGCAGGCTTCCGCCACCCGGGCAGGCTGGTAGCGCTGGAAAGCCATCAGCGCTGCATCGGCACAACGAGCGTGAAAACTGCTGTCCTGCACCAGTCGCAGCATCGCTGCCGCCAGTGCTTGGACATCCGCCCGGCCGGTCACAGGGTCGAGCGGGATCAGCACCCCGCAAGGCTGGCCGGCCTCCTCCAACATGTCCGCAATCCCGCCCACGTCAGTGGCAATGACTGGCCTGCCCTGGGACTGAAATTCCACGATGACATTGGGCAGGCTTTCAGCCGTGAAAAAGCTCGGAAGAAGGCCCACATGACAACGGGAAATCCAGGACGCCGGCTCCGCCTGATAGCCGGCGAATTCGATGCCTTCATCGGGCTGCACCAGGGATCGCAGCCGGACGATCTCCGGCCCTTCTCCGATCAAGAGCAGGCGCAGCGGCACCTCCACACGCTGACGCAGCAGCCGGAAGGCCTGCACGGCCTCAGCCCAGCCCTTGTCGGCAACGCCACGTGCCAGCAGGCCAAAGGTGAATTCCTGTTTGTCAGGCGGAGGCACGCGGGCTCCTGTTCCGGCAGCCGCAGCATTCGGAATGACCGCCTGGCACACGCCAGGCTTCCACGGCATCTGCCGGACACGCTGCAGATTCGCATGTGAAGGGCAGATCAGCCCGTCGATCCGGGCGAACACAGCCCGATGGCGCGCAAGCGAAGGGTCCTCTTTTTGAAGCAGCGCATAGTCACCATGGTCGGATTCGACGAGCGGCAGGCAGGCCTCCCGAAAAGCATCACAGGCCAGGCGCGCGCCTGAATGAAGATGCGCATTCACGATTTGAAACCGCTCCAGCCGGTGCAACAGCCTCAGCACGGAGCGGTGCAGGCGCTGCTCCAGGGCGATTTTGGGGAAAAGGAGGCTGAGCTTGTAAACCAGCCGATGCATCCAGGCCCAAGGCAGGGGGAGGGAAACAAGCCGCACCTGCGGATCCAAGGCCTGAAGCAAAACGGGGGAGGATTCCGACGCCCAGGGCACGTATGCCGTGACCTTATGCCGCGCGGAAAGGGCATTCGCCAGGCGCACAAAGGCCCACTCAGCACCGCCTACGGGGAGGGCAGGAATGATCATGAGGACTCTGAGGGATGGCAGGCTCATGAATCAACACACCTGCCGCACCTGGTCACGCAGGGCCTGGATGCGCTCAAAGGGAATGAAATCCTCCATGCAGCAGCTTTTCCTGAACCATTGGTAGGTGCGCTCAGCCGCCTCGGCACGAAGCGCAGGATGCTGCAGGTAATGCAGGCAGGCGTCCACCAAGCCTTCATGCCCGCAGACGGTCACATGAGCATTGTAGTCAAGGTCCTGGAAAAGCCCCTTCGTCTGTTCGCTGATCACAAAGATGCGGTTGGCGAAGACAAAATCGAAGCGTGCTAGGTCTGGCACATGGGTGTTTGGATCATCGTAGCCATAGATGCCCAGCACGATCTTGGAACGGGCGGCCAGTTTTTCGAGTTCCTCTCCCACGGCGGGTCTTTTCTCATCCGCCACCATCACGTTCACCCCGCGGGCACGCAGCTGATCCAGGATGACTCGCCGGCGCTCTGTCCCCCAGCCAAAGAAGAGCACGTCGATCTCCGGCTCTGAGGCAGCCGCAGCCCTGGCTGATGCGAAGACCTCCTCATACCAGCGGTCGTAGCCGAACGGCACATAGGCGTGCCGTGATGGATCTTGGGTAGCCCCCGCCTGGCCGGAGCAGATGTATTCCCAGACTGCCTGAGCCCCCCGCTCAGCCAGTTTCCAGGCCTTTCGATGCGCAGCGCTCTCATGCCAGCGCAGCGGCTGGCCCGCAGGCACCTGCACATCCCACTCTTCATCTTCCCAGCGCTCATGGTGTACGGGTTCACCATTCCAGAAGATGTAGTTGCGTGGCAGCAGTTCCAAAGGAACCGAGTTCCAGAGGCCGACCCAGAGATCGTCCGTTCCCGCCAGCAGAATGCGGGAGGCGCGGGAAAGCCCCTCGACCCGCTCAGCTTCAAGCCCGTGCTGCTTCAGCAGCCTGACGACCGCCTCACACTTTCGCCGCAGCGCGGGATCCAGGTGAAACACACGGATGACCGGCGCCCGGAGCCGGGTCAGCACCCGTGTCGCGAGGACGCAGGACTCAAACGCAGCTTTTTTCAGCAGTTTCAAAACGTGAAAGCCTGGAATCAGCTCAAAGAGCCCGGGTCATTTGAATGCTGTCCACCGCAAGCCCCTCCCTCAGCGAGTGCCTCAGGCTGCGCCCCACCTCTACGAACCCAAGCTTTCGATAGAGACTCATGGCACGCTCATTGTGGCTGAGCACCTCCAGGCAGACCCGGGAGGCCTGACGATGCTCCTTCAACCACGGCCACAGCAGCTCATAAGCCCGGCTGGCCAGACCAAGTCCGCGAAACTTCGGATGCAGATCCATGCCAACCTGGATGGAGTCATGAGCATCATCAGGCCGGGCCAGCCGGATGTAGCCGATGCGTTCGCCGTCCTTCTCAATCATCAGAAAGTCAGGCCTGGCATCGCGAAACCACGCCTGACACTCGGCCAGGCTGAAGGCACGGTCATCATGCAGGAATCCTCGGCACTCATTCCGCACCTCCAGGAGAAAAGGCAGGTCTTCCTGCTCAAGCGGACGAAAATTCAGCATCTGGCAGGAGACCTCGTCACCATCCTGAGCGGATGACCTCCACGACACGCTCCACGTCCCGCAGTCCCATGCGGGTGTGGAGGGGAAGCACCAGGTAGTCGTCTTCAATGGCGTCCATGTTGGGGAACTCCCCTCGGCACTCCCTGAAGATGGTGTAGCGGTCGTTGCGGTAATGCACCTGATTGGATTCGATGCGGTGTTCCCGCAGCTTGCGCTGCAAACCCATCCTGTTCTTGGCAAAGAGGGTGCAGAGCCAGGCTGCATGCACTTTGCCAGGAGAAGAAGCCCCGACAAAGCGGATGCCCGGAACATCAGTGAGGCCTTTTTCATAGGCGGCAAGCAACTGCTGCCGGTGCTGAAGTACGGACTCCCACTCCTCAAGGGCGGCAAGCCCCATCGCAGCGGCAATGTCCGTCATCTGATACTTGTAGCCGACCTCCCAGACATCGTTTTCCCAGGTGCCGTTCTGCTTGCCCTCACGGTCGATGCCGAACCAGCGGAGCCTTTTGGCCACGGACAGTCTTGATGCATCCCTCATCGCCAGCATGCCGCCATCCCCCGTGGTGATGTGCTTGATCGCCTGGAAGGAAAACATCGTGTAATCCGAGATCTCCCCGATGCTGCGTCCTTTGTAGGATGCACCCAGGGCGTGCGCGGCGTCCTCGATGACTGGAATGCCCGCCTCCGCCGCGATCTGGTGCAGTTCATCCATGTCGCATGGCAGGCCGCCGTAGTGCACGCACACGATGGCCCTGGTCTTCGAGGTCACGAGCCTGCGGACATGATCCACATCAATGTTCAAAGAGCTGGGCTCAATGTCAGCGAACACCGGTTTGGCACCGATGTAGAGCAGCGGGATGTTTGTGGCCGTGCACGTGAACAGCGGAGTGATCACTTCATCGCCTGCCTGGATGCCCGCCAGCAGATAGGCCAGATGCATGGCATCCGTTCCCGAACCTACCGCCGCCGTCTTCAACCCGCCGCAGAAGCGCTGGGAGAACTCGGTCTCAAATCTCTCCACCCCAGGCCCCTGGCCGATCCAGCGGGTCCCAAGCTGCTCATAAACACGCTGCCTGGCCAGTTCGCTGACGTGAGGATGAAACAACACCAGATTACCCTCCTCAGCGGGCATCAAAGGCAGGTCGGTGAACTTGGTCATGAATGAAAAAAGGCCGGCCTCCAGCCGGCATTCGATGATTTAAACACTGGGTTGATTGGCAAGACGCTCAGTCTGCCAGGGAAGCAAAGGGCGAACTACGCCCTCAATGCTGCGGGTCCATCCGGACCGAACGCTCCCCGGCTCGCCGTGATCGACGACGTGAAAAACGATCGCATCCTGCTCACGCACATGCGACCTCCAGACAGGCTCGCGCGTGCAGACTTCCGCCATGATGCTGATCCAGCCTTCCGCAAGGAGATTGCCCGGCACCTCGCAGCGCGATCGATAAAGACCGGGGTCTCGGGGGCCTCGCCATTCAACCTCCTGAAGGTCGGCGCTCATGAAAAGCAGCACGCCTTCAGCATTGTAGAAATTGGCCGCCACCATCAGCCTGGACTGCGGCTTCAGGCACCAATATTCAATCTCCACCGATGCCGGAAGGCGGATGTCCACCACCTCGACCGGCACCTGGTTCTGAAGCACTCGCACGGCCCTGAGCCGCGCCACTTCGTCTCCCGGGGCCGTCTGCGGATTCTGCCACTCCCTGCCACCTTTGCGACTGCGGAAGATTTCCAAATACTTGCTGGTGACTGCGGAAGCACGGTCGTGCAGCTGAACCTGGCCTTGATCGAGAAGAATGGCCTTCTGACAAAGACGAAGCACCGCCCCCATGTTGTGGCTGACGAACAGAACCGTGCGCCCTTGCCCGCTGGCCACCTCCTGCATTTTGCCCAGGCACTTGGCCTGGAACTGGGCATCGCCTACCGCCAGCACTTCATCCACAATCAGAATCTCAGGCTCCAGATGCGCAGCCACTGCAAAGGCGAGGCGCACATACATGCCGCTGCTGTAATGCTTCACCGGAGTGTCGAGAAAACGCTCCACTTCGGCAAAAGCCACGATTTCATCAAACTTGGCAGCAATCTCCGCCCGCGTCATGCCGAGGATGGCGCCATTGAGCTGGATGTTCTCCCTCCCCGTCAGTTCAGGATGGAAGCCCGTGCCGACTTCTAATAGCGATGCAGCACGCCCATTCAGGATGACACGACCTTCCGTCGGCTCCGTGATGCGGCTAAGGATCTTCAGCAGCGTGGACTTGCCTGCGCCATTACGGCCGACGACTCCCAGCACCTCACCTGGAGCCACCTCGAAAGACACGTCCTTGAGCGCCCAGAACTCCTCCCAGTTCGCGGCTTGGCTGCGGCCGCTCATCCGCCGCCAGGCTCCTGCAATCGAATCCCGCAATGTCAAATAGCCATGTGTTGTCTGGTGACGCAGAAAGTAGCGCTTCCCCAGGTTTTCGACGCGGACCATGGCTTCAGGCATGTGGTGCGGACGAGGTCGAAAGCTTCCAGACAGCCTGCATGTAGCCAGCCAGCATCTGCAGACCATTACCCCAAGATCTGGGCTGCCTCATCACGCTGAGCCAGCCGAAAGCGAGCATGAGTGCAAAATCAAAGTGATCCCGCCAAGTGTCATGCCCCATGATGCGGGTTAGAATGTAGTGCCTGTTTCTCAAACCCTGGTCTGCCAGAGCACGCTGGCTGCGCTTGTGCGAGCCGCCCTGACTGTCGTGGATGCAGCGGGCAGCGGGCACATGATAGATGTCCCAGCGCTTTGCGACAGCCAGGGATGCTGCCAGGTCTTCGCCGATCGCTCCTGCCTCAAAATGATCTGGAACGGCGGGCACGGGGAGAGCTTCCTTACGGTAAATCGTGCAGCCGCCCCCCAGCCAGCCGGCTCTGACAAGGCCTTGAGCAGCAGCGGTTGGATCATGCAGAAAGGTCCAGCCCGGCCCGACACAGGCGGATGCATAGGTTTCACGTTCATGTCCGCCTTCAAACCAGCGCATGAGTGCCCGCGTGGCTTTCCCTGGGGGGTGGTATGGCTCATTGACCAGCGTGGCGGTGACCCCACCGGCCCTGGGATGAGCCGCAATGGCATCGTAAAGAAACCCCAGACAGCCAGGCTCGAGGATGATGTCATCATCCAGGAACCAGACATAGGTTTGTGAGGCTGCCGCTACCGCCTGATTCCGCTGAGGAGCGAGACCAGCACGCTCAGCCCTGAGGTATCGCCAGCTTACCCGGCCTTCGAAACGCAACTGCCACTTCGGCATCAGGCTGTGGATCAGCCCGCAGGTATCGTCATCCTCTGAAGCGTCGCAGATCACCAATTCCGCAGGAAGGACGTCCTGGGCCTCCAGCGATTCCAGAAACCGGGCAAGCACACGCAAGCGATGACGGGTGGGCAGAATGGCCGAAACAGGAACCACGCGCAGAGTCATCGGGCTTGTCATGTTTCAGATGACATCGGCAAAGCTGCGCTCCGTGGCGCGAAAGTAGCGCACTCCGACCACCAAAAAAGCCGCGCTCAGCGTGCAGGAGAGGGCAAAACTCCCCCAGTGCATCTCCGTAGTGCCGCAAATGGCCCAGCGGAAACCATCGATCACACCGACGACAGGATTGATGGAAACCAGAATCCTTCCTGCATCACCAAACCTCTCCTGAATCACGCTGGTGCTGTAAAACACCGGTGAAACGAACTGCCCAAGCTGCACCACGAAGGGAATGATGTAGCGAAAATCCCGGTATTTCACATTCAGCGCGGTGAACAGCAGCCCGGGCCCCATTGCTGTCATGAAAGCCAGTGCTGTGAACAGCGGCAGCGCACACAGGCGCCAGGTAGGCAGCACCCCATGCCAGGCCATCAATCCTCCAAGAATGACCATGGAGATGGCAAAATCCACAAACGCCACGACGACCGCGCTGGCAGGCAGGATCATGCGCGGGAAATAGACCTTCGAGATGAGGTTTGCATTTCCGACCAGGCTGCTGGCAGATTCGCTGAGCGCGCTGGAAAAGAAATACCAAGGCAGAGTTCCGGCACAGACCATCACGGCATAAGGCACGCCATCGGAGGGCAGCCTTGCCAGCGTTCCAAAAACACCGGCGCCAATCAGGATGGTCAGCAGAGGCCTCAATACGGCCCACGCTACGCCGATCACCGTCTGCTTGTAACGCACCAGGATGTCACGCCACGCCAGGAAGCCAAACAGCTCCCGATAACGCCACAGATCCGTCCAATACTGCCTGGAGGCCCGCCCTGATTCGATCACCAGCCTGCTCATGTTGCGCCAGATATCTTGCCTGTAACAGCGGAAACCCATTCCTGGTTAGCCAGGTACCAGGAGACGGTTTCACGGATGCCTGATTCAAAGGTGTGCGCCGGACTCCACCCAAGCTCACGCCCGATTTTTGATGCATCAATCGCATAGCGACGATCATGACCTGGCCGGTCTCTGATAAACGTGATCAAGTCGCGCGAACCGCCGCCGAGTTCCGGCTTCATCTCGTCGATCAAGTCGCAGATCAGCTGCACGAGATGAAGGTTGGCCTTCTCATTGAGGCCACCAATATTGTAGGTTTCACCGCAGCGGCCTTGATTGAGGACCTGCCAGAGCGCCTGCACGTGATCGCCAACGTAAAGCCAGTCACGCACGTTCATGCCATCGCCATAAACAGGAATCGCCCTGCGTGAGAGAATGCTCTGGATGACCACCGGTATGAGCTTTTCCGGAAATTGATAAGGCCCGTAGTTATTCGAGCAGTTGGTGATCACCGTGGGAAGGCCGTAGGTATGATGGTAGGCACGCACCAACATGTCACTGGAGGCCTTGCTCGCTGAATACGGCGAATTTGGCGCATACGGCGTGGACTCCGTGAACAGCCCTGTTCTGCCCAGCGACCCATAGACTTCATCGGTGGAGACATGCAGGAACCTCACCCTTTCCCTGCCCTGCCAGTGGTCGCGGCAGGCTTCCAGCAGGTGAAAGGTGCCCACAATGTTGGTTTGAATGAAGTCACCCGGACCGGAGATGGAGCGATCCACATGCGATTCCGCAGCCAGATGCATCACGTGGGTGATGTCGTGCTCACGAATCACGCGAACAACCCCGGCCTTGTCTCGCAGATCCACCTTTTCAAAGACATAGCCTGGATGCCCTTCCACACCGTGCAGGTTCTCCAGATGCCCGGCATAAGTGAGGCAGTCGAGGTTCACCAGCTTGCAGACCTCGCGCATGCTGGTGACGAAACGCACCAGATTGGAGCCGATGAAGCCTGCGCCACCTGTAATGAGAAGGTTCATAAGGTGGTCAGGCAGCGGAAAGCCCCACTCGGCGCACCTCACCCGCCAGTCCGGCGAGGTAGTCCCGGTATTCGCAGTTCGGCATCAGGGAGACGAGCGCCTCAAACTCCTCAATGGAAAGAAAGCCGCGGTGCAGTGCAGCTTCTTCAGGACATCCGAGCTTCATTCCCTGTCGTTTTTCAATCGTTTGCACATAGGCGGAAGCATCATGCAGGCTGCTGCTGGTGCCGGCATCCAGCCACGCAGTGCCACGGCTCAGCCGCATCACGCGCAGGGTGCCCCGGCGCAGATATTCCTTGTTCACATCCGTGATCTCCAGCTCCCCTCGCGGAGAGGGCTTCAACGACCGGGCGATGCCCACCACTGCGTTGTCGTAGATGTAAACACCAGGCACGGCAAAATTACTGCGTGGCTGGACTGGTTTCTCCTCAAGGGAGATCGCCTTCCCCTCTCGATCAAACTCGACCACGCCATAACGCTCGGGGTCGGTGACATGGTAGGCGAAGATCGTGGCTCCACCGCTGAACTCACCAATCGCCCGGGGAAAGGCGTCGCCACCGAAGAAAATGTTGTCGCCAAGAGTGAGTGTCACCTGATCACTCCCGATGAAGTCCTCCGCAATGAGAAAGGCCTGCGCAATGCCCGCAGGCTTTTCCTGTTCACGATACTCGATCGTGATGCCCCACTGCGTTCCATCGCCCAGGAGCTGCTTGAAGCGTGGCAGATCATGTGGTGTTGAGATCAGGCAGATCTCTCGGATGCCGGAGGCGATCAGGACCGTCAGCGGATAGTACACCATCGGTTTGTCATAGACCGGCTGGAGTTGCTTGCTGGCCACCTGAGTCAGTGGATACAGGCGGGAACCAGTTCCTCCGGCGAGAACGATGCCTTTCATAGGATTCAGCGTGTTACAACCCAGTCATTAAGCACCAGAACGTCCATCTTGGTGCGCAGAAAGCAGTCCAAAGCTTCGTGAGGACGACACACCACAGGCTCGTTCTCGTTGAAGCTCGTGTTGAGCAGAATCGGCACTCCGGTGATGTCCTGAAACGCGCTGATGAGCCGATGATAGCGAGGGTTGGTCTCCTGATGAACAGTCTGCAGGCGGCCAGAACCGTCAACGTGGGTCGTGGCAGGCACCTGAGAGCGCTTCTCTGACCGCACTTGGAACACCTGCATCATGAACGGAACGTCGTCGTCCTGCTCAAACCAATCGCTCACACATTCGCGTAGAACGCTGGGCGCAAAAGGCCGGAAGCTCTCACGGCGCTTGATCTTCAGGTTGAGGATGTCCTTCATGTCCGCACGGCGGGGATCACCGAGGATGCTGCGATTGCCCAGGGCTCGCGGCCCCCACTCCAGACGCCCTTGAAACCAGCCGATGACTTTTCCTTCGCTGATGGCTGTCGCTGTCGCGCTGCAAAGTTCCGCCTCGTTTTCAAACCGCCTTACCGTGCAGCCTTCAGACTGAATATCACCAGCACGGGCATTCAGAAGCATCTGAATCTCATCATCGGTCGATCTCGGACCCACATAGGCATGATCCATGACAAAACGCGGGCCATCGTGCAACTGGCGTGCAACGACGAACGCTGAGCCAATCGCTCCTCCAGCATCACCTGCGGAGGCAGGCAAATACATCCGCTTGAAGGGTGAATTGAGATACACCTTGCCGTTCGCCACCGAGTTCATGCCGCAGCCCCCTGAGAGCGCCAGCCGATCACACCCGTACCGCCGATGAAGAGCGTTCAACATGGCAAAGAAAGCCTCTTCGTACATCGCCTGGGCACTGCGGGCGATGTCACGATGCTTCTGATCGAGAGCATCACCCTTGGCGCGCTCAGGCCCTAGAAGAGCCTCCATCGCTTCTTTGCGATACAGCGTGCCGACCTCAGGACTACAATCATCCCAGGTATAGTGCACATCATCCGTATGGTGGCGGAAGAACCTCAAATTCAAGCGATAGGTGCCATCCGGCTGGATCTTCACGATCTCACGCATTTGAGCCAGATACTTTGGCTCTCCATAAGGCGCGAGCCCCATGACTTTGTATTCATCACCATAGTAGGGGAAGCCCAGAAACTGCGTGATGACCGTGTAGAAGATGCCCAGTGAATGCGGAAAGTGAATGCGTCCATCAATGTCGATCTGATCCCCCCTGCCCATGCCCCAGGCACTGCTCGCAAAGTCGCCAAACCCATCGACCGAAAGACAGACAGCCTCGTCAAAACCCGACACGAGGTAAGATGAGGCGAGATGAGCAAGGTGATGTTCGACGCGATGAATCTGCGCCTTCAAACGCTGATCAGGGAAGCAGCCCTGCAGTTGATCTTCAAAGCTGGCTGCACGGCGGATGTTGCCGAGACGCTTCAAAATGAGCCCCAGGCTTGGGCGCTTCCGCAGCACATACAAGGCGCGACGAAGGTTGTTGCCACCTGGATCACGGTTGATGGCAACATGATGGACATCACTG
The DNA here is from genome assembly GCA_937941745.1 of uncultured Prosthecobacter sp. Classification (GTDB taxonomy): domain Bacteria; phylum Verrucomicrobiota; class Verrucomicrobiia; order Verrucomicrobiales; family Verrucomicrobiaceae; genus Prosthecobacter. Next base: position 12,170 of record CALDGV010000386.1, read on the forward strand.
AGCCTGATCCCGGCATCCTGCAAACACCAGCGGATCGCTTCTGTGGGCATCCCTGACCAATGCTTGATGCGGCGGAACCGCTCTTCTTCCACGGCGGCGACGAGTTTGCCATCCACCACCAGAGCGGCGGCAGAGTCGCCATGGTAGGCGTTTAGTCCGAGGACGATCATACGCAAAAAATCCGGGCAAGCTGCCGCCCTTGGTCGTCTTCGCTGGAAGCTCCCAAAATCATGGTGGCAGGGAATGTCTGAGCCCCTTTTCCAGGAAAAGGGGCAGGGACTGTATCACGCTGATTTTCAGGGCAAAGCATAATGTCTCCCGCCAAATGATCGGTTGACATGCTGCAGGCACGCCGGGTTACCCCTCAAAAACTTGAAGAGAGGTGGGTTCTCTTGATTCAAAGACCCTACACGAGCCGTGCAAAGCCCTGTTGTGGCCCCGATGAGACTTCGAGAGGTGTTTGGGCGACAATGCCAAGTGCTTCATCCAGCGCCGCGAGCATGCTGGCGACCTTTTCATCATCGTGGCACCAGGTGACGTAAAGCTGGCTCGACATCAAAAAGCCGCGCTGGA
>CALDGV010000387.1 GCA_937941745.1 uncultured Prosthecobacter sp.
ATCGGACGGTGACGGCACCCGGTGGTGTACCCGTGATGACCACGGGAATGTTCACCGTACCGACATCTTCAGCCACCGTCAGAGGCGCGGTGCCTATGGCCACAGAGCCACTCGTGAAGTTATCGTTGTCTGCCAACAGCATGGTGGCCGTTCCGATGCGCACGCCGTAGGTGCCAGAGACAGGAGTGATGTTCATCACGATGGTTTCCACCCCCTCAGGAATCGTGTCATTCACTGGCGTTAGCTTGACTCTCACTCCCGTGGCATCCGCCGGGATCGTCGCCGTGCCAGAAAGCCCTGTATAATCCACACCGCTGGTGGCTGTACCGCTCAGGGTGTAGTTCACAACCAGCGGAGAACTGGTCTGCACACGCCTGGCGATGAAAAACTCCCTGCCTGTGCTGGTGTCAGCCTCAGAGAGATGGGTCGTGAGGTTGCTGAGCACATCTCCGACACTCACATCCACCATTTGCTGGTCTCCATCGATGATCCAACTGGTCATGCTATGCTTCTGGCCGGGCAGCAGGCTGTATCCTGTGCCTGGCTGGAGGGTGAGCGTCACCGTTTCAGCATCTTCATTCAGGGTGTCAGCCAGCATGGAGACGGTGACTGTCTTGCTCGTCTCGCCGGAGGCAAAGGTGACCGTGCCCGGCAATGCCGTGAAATCGGTGCCACTGACTGCGGTGCCGCTGATGGTGTAATTCACGGTGACAGCCGCACCCGAGGCAGGACGATGAATCTGGAACACCGGACCATTGGAACTGCCGCTGGCCGGCTCCACCCCTGTCCCTGTATTAAGTTCCAGATAGACCTGTGTGATGTCATCATCAGCAATGTTCACGGTGGCCTCTCCAGTACCGCCAATGAAGTAATTCTGGGCCGTGCGCAGTTGTAGAACCACATCCTGAGTGCCTTCATTCAGAGTGTCGTCAAAAGGCACGATCTCCACCGAGGTGGAGGCGCTGCCAGCAGGGATTACCGCACGTCCGTCCAAGCGACGATAATCCGTACCGAGGATGGCACGTCCATTGACCGAGTAGTCCACAGTCAGAGAGGTGCTGGGCAGACCCGAGCGGGTGATGGTGAAGACACCGATGTTGGATCCTGCCTCACTCGCAGCCGCATCTGTGGCCGTGATCGTGACCACGGGCATGTCATCGTCATTCAGGATGGAGGTCACGTTCTGCGCAGTGCTGTCACGCAGGTAGGCAGCATTGTTCGAGATCGTGGTGATGATGGTCTCCGTGGTCTCGATGTCGGCATCATTGACGGGCGTGATGTCAAAAGTGACGCTCGACTGGGCTGCGGGTATGGTCACCGCCGTGCTTGCGCTGTAATCGGAGTTTCGAGTGGCTGTTCCGGTGTAGGCAACATTCACATTCAATGCAGCCGTGGTCGGTCCGTTGCGTTCCAGCTTCAGGGTGATCTTGTCCGTGCCTGCCTCCTGCCCCACATCGTCCACAGGCGTGATTCTCACCACTGGCAGGCTGCTTTCATCATCGATGATCGGCACGACAGCACGTGGGTTGCCACCCATGATGTAGCCTGCCGCCGTGTTCACAAAGTCCAGCGCAGCATACTCCACCCCTTCGGCAGTACCATCGTTGACGGGAGTCACCGTGATGTCGAGGAAGGCAGCCCCTGCAGGAATGATGTATTCCGAGGTTCCAAAACCACCATCGGGGCTCGTGGCAGCCTTGGGAGCTGGGTTCAGGGTATAGTCCGTATTCCGCGTGGCACTGCCGCTGTTCACGTCATAAATCTGGACGGAGACTGCCGCAGAGGTGCTGCCAGCACGGTTCAAACGTACCACGGCGGTGCCTGGGGTGCTGCTTTCATTGGCCGTGCCGTCCGGGTAACTGATCGTGATGGCAGGAAGCAGCGTGCTGCTGAAGTTTTTGCCCGTGACATTCGGCCCCACGGTGGTGCTGCTGCCCGCAAAGGTATGTGGATAAAGGTTCGGCGTGATGGTGTAGGTGCCCGCAGCCAGCCGGGTGATGACATAATTCCCGTCACTGTCCGTCCAGGTGCCGCGGAAGGTGGCGCTGTTCGAGTGATTGATGTTGTTCGATGGCGCATAGTTGGCCACGTACACTCCCTCCAGTGGCTGGCCTCCGGATTGGGTCACCGTTCCGCTGACGGTGAACGAAGATGGGCTGCCAACTGTGATAAGCAGGCCTTTGGTGGTCCTCTTGCCTTTCATGTCGCTGGCCGTGCACAGCACCCGATAGTGCCCCGCAGTGCTCCATGACTTGGTCTGAGTAGCACTGTTGTTGGTGGAGTAAGTGCCGTCATCGAAGAACCAGGCGTAAGCCAGGGTATCCCCCTCTGCATCGGTCGCTGTGGCGGTCAGGGTCACCGAGGCGGCAACCGCTGCCGTGGTGGTGCTGGCATTGAGGGTCAAAGTCGGCGCAGTGTTCCCTGGAGTGTCCCCGATTTGCACCCGCACATCCATGGAGGGCGGCGTGGTGGAGGTGTTTCTGGCCACGGGGGTCACGTGGATGTTGAACTCAGGATCACTGTAAGTTCTCCCGACACGCAGGGCGGAATCGTTGCGCGTGTCCGTGATGCCATTTCCAAAGGAGCCTGGCGTCATGTCCAGGAGCTGTGCTCCAGCATTGCTGCCATTCAGAGGTGCCCCGCCGCTGCCGCCGATGCCCCAGAGCCCCCACCGGTCAAAAGTCATCATCAGGCCATTCATGAAGCCCGAGTTGGAAGTGTGGAGCTGACGGAACTCCGCCCAGTAATCCCTTTCGGCATCCGATCGGATCCGCAGGGCATAACGCAGGCTCGGGTCAGCGATTCCCTCGTCCGTCTGATGGATGCGGTAAAGACCGCTGGAAGTGACATTCCAGAACTGTTCCTGAGGCATCCACGACAGGGCACTCTTGAAACTGGCCGTGAACTGCCCGCTGATGCCACCACTGCCCATGACATCGAAGTTGTTTCCATACTCCAGATTGCTTCCAGGACCGGTGACACTCGGGGGCGTGGTGCGCCAGTAGTTGGCGTGCCAGACCCCCAGATTATGCCCCAGCTCATGCATGAAAGTACCGGCCCCGCTGGTCTTCATCCTCATGCCACGCCCACCTACCGAAGCGGACCCCCCGTAACTGCCAGGACCACCCTGCCAGCGGACACCATCCAGATTGTAGCTCATGTAGTCGTAGCCCATGCTGCGTGCGATCTGGCGTGCATGAGTCTGGATCAGATAGTCTCCACCGCCTTCATCCGCATCATAGCGGCTGTACCATGAAAGTGGGTAGGGCAGGATCACCAGTGGCGGCACCGCGTAGGTCAGGTAGCAGCGGCCATAGCTGTTCGTGACCACAAAATCGTTCGCCTGCTTGAGCATGTCATAGCATTCCTGCTCATTTTGAGGGTCCACGGGATTGTCTGGAAAGGCCGCCCGGATGTACAGAAAGGTCCGGTTGCCGGTCGTCCACCCCCCCGGCACCGTGCCAACCGTACCGTGGGCGGGGCCACTGCCCGTGCCTGAATTCAACTCTGTGCCCAGTGAGGCCCAATGAGCCTTCTCCTCATCGGTCAGATACTTCTCCGCAAGCTGGCTGATATGCCCCCCGCTGCAGACATAAACGATCTGCTCTGGCGTCTCAAAGGCAGGCGTCTCCTCTTCAACCGGTGGTGGCGGTGCTGCAGCAGCGATCTCCACCTCCGTCTCGATGCCAGACACTGGGCAGACATCCACCATCTGCTTCCCATCCAGCACAGGCATTTCCCCCACTTCCAGCACACGCATGGGAGAGTCTGAAACCGCCATTTCCCGGGCTACGGAGATGCCGTTGATGGAAATGTTCGTCGTCGTGCGCTGTCCCAGGCGCCGTCCATAGACATGGGCATTCCACTGGCGGCCATTTTTGTCTCTGATGGTCCGCGTGTATGGCTCAGGGCTATTTTCCGCACCAGGAGCGGGGACGTTGCCATAAACCTCATAGTCCCCCCTGAGGTTGGGGCGCTCCTCGAGAAGCCCGACGATTTCCGGCGGCAGCTTTTGCCGAATCACCATCGGCACCGCATGGGCAATCGCTGCCTGCGGATCCCTTGGGATCATCTTCGCGATCTGCCTCGTGTGCTCACGTGCGGCGGCCTTCCCCGCCTCAATCAATGCCCCGCGCTGCGAACCTTCCGCTTGCAAAAACTGCTCACTCCACGCTCGGAAGTCTTGAATGGCTTTCGGTGCGGAGAGCGGCAGTGAAGGCAGTTTCAGACCTTCCGCCGCAGCGATCTTTTCCACGGCACGCTGGGGCGCATGATACACCTCAGGTGACTGGATGTATGCATCGGGCCCGCCGAGAATCCAAAGGAGGCCAGCAGAGAAAGCCAAGGCGGCCAGAAGGGAAAACTTTTTCATTTAAGCAGATGATTTAGATGCAGGTTTTATCTGATGGCCCACGCAAAGACAATGCAGGGCATGGGTTTTCAGACAGGCGGGCAAGTCTCAACGAGCCGTCCGCAAAACCCTTGGAAAAAACCATCATCCAGCCTTCCAAATCATGTCAGAAGCACGAAATCGGACCTCAGGCTGACAGTCCAACCACAATGGCGGGCCTTCAGGCCTCCCTAACCTCCAGGAAAATGCGATTTCGTGATTTCATGAGCCGTTTTACCCCAATGAAAACTCTTCACGCGCTTGCACTCGGTCTTTCTACGCCGCTTGCGCTTTTCGCAGACATCAGCGCCCAGCAGACCGGCAGCGTTCTGCGTCTCAGCACCCAGGGCAAAACCATCTGTGACTACCAAATGGAACCAAGCCAGGTGCCGGAAGGTGTGAACAAGATTTTTGCCCACGGAGCTCATCTGCACCCCGTGTATTCCCCCAGTGGCAGGCTCGTCACTGGCAACCATCAAGCTGACCATCCCTGGCAACGAGGCATCTGGCTTGCCTGGACGAAGACGGAGTTTGGGAGCTCCCACCCTGACTTCTGGAACATGGGCAAGTTGGATGCCAAACACGGCCACTCACTGCCTGCTGAGGTGCGCTTCGATAAGCTCGTCAAGTCATGGAGCAGTCCGCAACAGGCAGGCTTCATCAGCGAACACGTCTTTTTCGATCACAGCCAGTCTCCGAATCAAAAGGTCCTCCAAGAAACCTGGGAGGTGAGCGTGACGCAGAAAACTCTCCGCAGCGTGCCTGCCAACATCATTGACCTCACCAGCACCCAGGTCTGCGCTACAGACAAACCTCTGAAACTGCCCAAATACCATTATGGAGGCCTCGGGGTTCGCGGGAACCCGCTCTGGAACCCCGTCGACGCTGTCACGATGCTCACCAGTGAAGGTCATGACCGTAAAGCGGGTGACAACACCAAGGCCAAGTGGGTCTATCTAGGCGGCAAAGTCGATGGAGCACCCACGGGCATGGCGATTCTCATTCATCCGTCAAACTTCCGCTTCCCGCAGCCATTGCGGTTGAACCCAAAGAACCCGCAGCTCTGCGTCGCCCCTTCTCAGGATGGCGACTGGGCCATCGAGCCCGGCAAACCATATGTCTCCAAATACCGCATCCTTGTTTTTGATGGAAAACCCGACGCCCGATGGATCGATGAGCAGTGGACCGATTACTCGGGTGCCCAATGAAGACTGATGCTGTATCTGAGTCGGTGCTCCGGGAGTTGTTTGACCTGCTTCCGGAAGTGCAGGCCTGGATCAAGGATGCAAGACATCGCTACCTCTGGGTGAACCGTGCTTTTTTGCTCAACTATGGCCTTCACCACCTCGACGAGGTGTTGGGGAAGACAGATCACGATCTCTCGCCGCCGCATCTAGCGGCTCAATTCCTTGCCGGAGATGAGGCGGTGCTTGCCGGGCAGACAGTGCAGGGCCGTCTGGAACTGATCGGCCGTTTTGACCATACCGCCTCGTGGAGCTTCACCACGAAGCGCCAGGTGCTGGATGCGAAAGGCCGCGCCATTGGCACTGCGGGCATCACCCGCGTGCTGGATGCCTCCCAGATCGACCAGCGTGATGACATCCGCCTGGGCGTGGTCATTTCCATGATGACGCAACGGCTCGGCAAGGCGGTGACGAACGCGGAGATGGCACGAGCTGCCGGGATGTCGTCGAGGGCCTTCGAGCGGGCCTTTGTCCGAGAATACAGCCTCCCGCCACAGCAATACCTCAAGCGTCTGCGCATCCAGACCGCATGCCGCCTGCTGGTGGACACGCGCGAATCCATCGCAGCCATCGCCCAGCGCTGTGGATTTGCCGATCAAAGCCACCTGACGCGTGAATTTCGCCGCGTCACAAGCTCCACTCCCGCAGCCTACCGCGCGGAATTTGCTGCCGCGAATCTTCCAAGCGCTGCCGCTTCTGTTCTATCCAGGAGGAACCAAAAACGATAGGCTTGGAGCACCATGAAGCTCCAACCCGGCACCACGATCATCACCAATGGACAGCTCATTGACGGCACTGGCGCTGCGCCTGTC
>CALDGV010000388.1 GCA_937941745.1 uncultured Prosthecobacter sp.
CAGAGGCGGGAGCTCCTGTCGTGTGGTGTCACTCAGGGAGTAGAGGCTCACCCGTTGCTGTCCAGCAAGCCCCAGGTAGGCCAGCGCCACAGCAAAGCGGAGGGCCTGACGACGCTTGTCCGCGTAGGGTGCCGCCATGGATCCGCTGGTATCCACCAGCAGGTGCAGATTCAGTTCCTGCGTTTCTTCGTAGAGACGCACGAAAAGCTTGTCGAGCCGCGCATAGAGCCTCCAGTCGATCGCCCGGTAATCCTCGCGCGGCGTGTAGTGGCGATAGTCCTTGAACTCACGGGTGAACCCAGTGGCAGGTGTGGACTGATTGCCGCGCCGGCTCAGCGCACGACGCTTCCTCAGACGAACAGCCAGCGACCTGAGCCGGTCGAGAAACGTGGCGTCAAACAGCTCTTCACGAGCCAGCGGTGGGGACGAGTCAGGCACGGCAAAGGATCGAAAAAGAATGCGCCGGCCCTTGGCGGAAGAACCGCCCAGGCAAGCCTAAGAACCCGCTGGCTTGGCAGGAGCCGCAGGAGCAGCCGGGGCCGGAGCGGCAGCAGGAGCTGCTGGTGCCGGAGCAGGCTTCACCTCCACCTTCGGAGCTTCCTTGGGAGCGGAAACGGCAGGTGCAGTCACAGGAGCGGGAGCTGGCTTGACCTCCATGGCTGCTCCAGAAGGAACACCCGAGGGCGTGAGCTTGATCGGAGCGCCTGCATTGCCCGCCTGAACCGGCGTGATGGTGGGGGCCAGAGCGCCTGCAGCACCATCCAGTTTGATCTGAGGTGCGCCAGGAGCAGGCGTTTCCACCTTGGGCTTCGGTGGCCCGTCCACTTCCTTGGTGGGGAGTTTGGCGGCAATCCATTCGAGGCGGGATTCCGCCTGGGAGAGGAAGGGATTGTCGGCGCTGACAGCAGCATACTTGGCAGGCAGCCCTTCATAGATCTTTTTGGCATCCTCCTCCTTGCCGTCAGCCCAGGCAATGTCCCCAAGGCGGAGTTCAGCGAGGGCGGCGAGTTCTGTTTTGCCGAATTCATTCACCACGCGCTCCAGCACAGGCTTGGCCTCAGCACGCTGGCCGAGGGATTCAAGCTTCGTGGCCAGGCCGAGCAGTGCCTGGGCGAGCAAGGGATGACTTTTCTGGCTGTTGGTGAACTCGCGAAGCACCTCCACGGAGGTGGTCTTCTTGTTCTGCTCCCACAGCAGGTCCGCCTTGCGCAGCATGGCATTGCCGGCAGCGAGGCTGCCAGAGTGCTGCGCGATGACGACATCCAGGTCTTCCACCGTCTTGGCTGCGGCAAAAGCCTCGCCAGCCTTCACTGCGGCGGCGCGGGTGAAGTGACGGGCGACACCGTACACCGAAACAGCAACAACAGACGCCACAAAGACCGTCAGGAGCTTTTTGAAGTTCTTGTCGAGGTACTGCTCCCAGGCGGGAAGAGGGGCGTGGGCGGGGATGGGGGCTCCGTGGGACATGCTGAAAAGAGGTATTGGAAGAAGTGAGGAAAGAAATCAGGCACCGACCTTGGCACGAGCCTCGTCGGCCAGCGCCGTGGAGAGATAACGCTCGCCGGTGGAGCAGCCGATGGTGACGATGAGCTTGCCGGCATTTTCCGGACGCTCGGCCACGCGCAGGGCGGCGCAGACATTGGCTCCGGTGCTGATGCCAGCGAGGATGCCTTCCTCCTTGGCCAGACGGCGGGCCATGGCGAAAGCATCATCGTTGCTGACTTTGATGCACTCGACGATCTGGGCATTGCCAGCCGCATCCTTCAGATGAAGGTTTTTCGGCACGAAGCCAGCGCCGGTGCCCTGAATCTTGTGGGGGCCGGGCTGCACGGGCTCGCCAGCCAGGGTCTGGTTGATGACCGGGGAAGCCTCGGGCTCCACCGCGATCGCCTGGAAACCGGGCTTCTTGGCCTTCAGAACTTCGCAGCAGCCTGTGATGGTGCCGCCTGTGCCAACCGCTGCGACCAGAATGTCCACCTGCCCCTCGGTGTCTGCCCAGATTTCCTCAGCGGTGGTCTTCATGTGGATGGCTGGATTGGCCGGGTTTTCAAACTGCTGGGGCATCCAGGCATTCGGGGTTTCCTTGAGGAGCTCCTCGGCCTTGGCGATGGCACCTTTCATGCCCTGTGCGCCAGGAGTGAGCACCAGATCCGCGCCCAAAAGCGCCAGCAAGGTGCGGCGCTCAACACTCATGGTTTCAGGCATCGTCAGGATCAGCTTGTAACCCTTGGCAGCCGCCACAAAGGCCAGCGCGATGCCGGTATTGCCGCTCGTAGGCTCGACAATGACGGTGTCCTTGGTCAAAATGCCGCGGGCTTCAGCGTCTTCGATCATCGCCATCCCGATACGGTCCTTGACGCTGCCCAGCGGGTTGAAGAACTCGCACTTGAGAGCCACGGTCGCATTCAGCCCGGCAGTGACCTTGTTCAGCTTCACCAGCGGAGTGCGACCGATGGTTTCGACGATGTTGTTGTAGATCTGACCCATGACGAGGAGAGGCGTGGAGGTTGGAAAAAGGGGGATTCAGCTGCCCGGAGTCGCCGGTGCAGGCGGGGCGAGGTTATAGGAGTGCGGCAGGACCCTTGCAAAGGAAAAAACCACCCTGGCAGACAGCTTGGCACCCTTGATGCAAGGCTGGAAAAGCATGCCGGAAAAGCAGTTGCCGCGCCTGTAGTGGCTGCTAGCTAACAGGCGGCTCAGGCCACCCTTCCAACCTCTCCTTCGTCATGATCGTCGCTCCCAAAATCCGTGGATTCATCTGCACCACCGCGCACCCAGTCGGCTGCGCCAAGCATGTCGCCGAACAGATTGCCGTCGTGAAGAGCCGCGGACCCGTGGCCGGCGCCCCCAAAAAGGTGCTCGTGATCGGAGCCTCGACAGGCTATGGCCTCTCCTCCCGCATCGCCGCCGCCTTCGGAGGCAATGCTGCCACCATCGGCGTGTTCTTTGAAAAGCCCGGTGAAGCGGACCGTTGCGGCACTGCCGGGTGGTACAACACCGCCGCCTTTGAAAAGGAAGCCCAGGCAGCCGGTCTTTATGCCCGCTCTTTCAACGGCGATGCCTTCTCCGATGCGATGAAGCAGGAAGTGATCGCTGCCATCAAGGCGGACCTCGGGCAGGTGGACTGCATCATTTACTCCCTGGCCTCCCCTCGCCGCACTCATCCGAAGAGCGGTGAAGTCTTCAAGTCCGTGCTCAAGCCGATCGGCCAGAGCTACACGAACAAGAACCTCAACACCGGCACTGGCGCGGTGAATGAGGTCACCCTGGAATCTGCCAATGAAGAGGAGATCGCCCAGACTGTCGCGGTCATGGGAGGCGAAGACTGGGAAATGTGGCTCGATGCCTTGCTCGAAGCGGGTGTGGTGGCCCAAGGCACGCAGACCGTGGCTTACAGCTACATCGGCCCTGAACTGACCTGGCCGATCTACAAGAACGGCACCATCGGCCGTGCCAAGGAAGACGTGGAGCGCGCTCAACGGGCCCTGGATGCCAAGCTGGCCCCGCTGGGCGGCAAGGCCTGGGTGTCGGTGAACAAGGCTCTGGTGACACAGGCCAGCAGCGCCATCCCGGTCGTCCCACTTTACATCTCCCTCCTCTACAAGGTGATGAAGGCGGAAGGCACCCATGAGGACACCATTGAACAGATGGACCGCCTCTTCCGTGAACGCCTCTACAACGGAGCCAGCCCGCAGCCGGATGAAGCCGGCCGCATCCGCGTGGATGACTGGGAAATGGCTCCAGCCGTGCAAAAGCTCGTCGATGACCGCTGGAAGATCGTCACCACGGAAAACCTGGCCGAACTGGGGGATTTCGAGGGCTATCAGAGCAGTTTCCTGCGCCTCTTTGGCTTCGGACTGGAAGGGGTGGACTACAACGCTGATGTGGACGTTGGCATTGGCATCCCATCCGTGCCTGCCGCCGCAGCCTGATCACTGATCAAGGGCCACCGCCTCTGAAACTGCCAGCCTTCCCCATTGGGAATGCCTCACGTCCCCTGCCCTGCCCCTTGCCATCGGGGCGGGGTGCTTTAAAGACAGCGCCAACGTGAATCCTGCCCTCAACGAAGCCGACTCCCCCTTCGATCTCGCCCTGCGTCCGGCGAATTTCGATGACTTCCACGGCCAGTCGAAGGTGAAGGAACAGCTTCTCGTGATGGTGGAGGCGGCCAAAATGCGCGGTGAGCCTCTGGATCATGCCCTGCTCTGCGGCCCGCCCGGACTTGGCAAGACAACCCTGGCGAACCTGATCGCCACCTCCATCGGCTCACGCCTGCACACCACCAGCGGTCCGCAAATCGAACGAGCCGGCGACCTTGCAGGCATCCTCACCAACCTTCAGGAGCGCGACATCCTCTTCATTGACGAGATTCACCGTCTGCACCCGAGCATCGAGGAGTATCTTTACCCGGCCATCGAGGACTTCCGCCTCGACATCATCATCGACCAAGGGCCGAAGGCACGCACGATCCGGATTGATCTGCCGCCCTTCACCCTCGTGGGAGCCACCACACGCGCGGGCATGCTCACCGCGCCCATGCGCAGCCGCTTTGGCATCCCCAACCGCCTCGACTACTACACCGTCGAGGAGCTCCAGCACATCATCATGCGCTCCGGCCGCCTGCTGGCCGTGCCGATCGAAGAAGGCGGTGCCCGGGAGATCGCCCAGCGTTCACGCGGCACACCGCGCATCGCCAATCACCTGCTCCGCTGGGTGCGCGACTACGCCCAGGTGAAGGCTCAGAGCATCGTCACCCAGGAGGTGGCCAGCCAGGCGCTGACCATGCGCGACATTGATGAGACCGGGCTCGACGAGATGGACAAACGCTTCCTGGAGGCCCTCATCCACAAGTTCGATGGCGGCCCTGTGGGCCTCAACAGCATGGCAGTGGCGATCGGCGAGGATGCCTCCACACTCGAAGACGTGCATGAACCCTACCTTGTGATGCAGGGCTTTGTGAAACGGACGCCTCGTGGCCGCGTGGCGATGCCGGCAGCTTACCGCAAACTGGGCCTCGTGCCCCCTCTCAGCGGTCAGTCCGAGCTTTTTTAAGCCAGCCACCAGCAGAAACTGCCACTGGGCACAGGCAGGACCTCCGGCGCACCCCGGAGCTGCATTTCTCCATGCTCCAGCCGGCCACTTGTGCCGAACTGCTGGAGCAGAAGGTGATGCAGGCTAATGGGGGTGAGCTCCGGCGTGTGGCAGGAGAGCAGCACGCCGAGTGGTTCAGCTGACATGAGCTTGCCGAGCAGGGAAAGCAGGTTCGGCAGGTCGTTTTCAATCTTGAAAATCTCCCCCTTGGCTCCGCGCCCGTAACTTGGGGGGTCCAAGATGATGAGGTCATAATGACGCTCACGGCGCAGTTCGCGCTCCAGGAACTTCGTCACATCGTCCACGATCCAGCGGATGGGCTTGTCATCGAGCTTGTTGAGGCCCGCATTCTGCCGCGCCCAGTCCACCATGCCCTTGCTGGCATCCACATGGCATACCTCGGCACCGCCCAAAGCTGCCGCCAGGGTGCTGCCACCTGAGTAGGCAAAAAGGTTCAGCACCCTCGCAGCCCGCTGATGCTTCGCCGGGTAGGCGGCACAGACTTCACGAATGCGTTTCCACTGGTCACGCTGTTCCGGGAAAATGCCCAGGTGACCAAAGTCCGTGCTGCTGAGTTTGAAACGGGTGCCATCCACATGGATGTCCCAGGTTTCGGGCAGGCGGTCGCGCCCCCGCCACTGGTTGCCACCATCGCGAAAGAAGGTGGCCGTGGCCTGCCGCCAGACGGTTTCAGGAAGGGTCTTCCTCCAAACCGCCTGCGCACAAGGCCGCGACAACACGACAGAGCCGAATCGCTCCAGCTTCTGGAAGGAGCCGCTGTCGAGAAGTTCGTAACCAGACATGCAAAAAGGAAGGCGGAACCTTACGCCGCCTGCTCCATGGCCTCCATCTCGGCCTCCAGGCGCTTGCGCTCGCGCAGGCGGACGTTGGAGTCGAGGATGCGCTTGCGCAGGCGGATGCTCTTGGGGGTGGCTTCCACGAGTTCATCGGGAGCGATGTACTCGATGGCGCGTTCCAAACCGAATTTGATGGGCGGAGTGAGCTGGATGCCCTTGTCACTGCCCGCCGCACGGAAGTTGGTGAGCTGCTTGCTGCGGCAGGGGTTGACCGGCAGGTCGTCCGTGCGCGGGTTTTCCCCGACGATCAT
>CALDGV010000389.1 GCA_937941745.1 uncultured Prosthecobacter sp.
ATGCCTCATCTTGGACACTCAGGTCATGACCAGCCACCGGGCCGCTGGGAATGCTCATGAGGTAGCGGATGACAAGCCCCCCCTTGCTATGCCCCACCAGCACCACATAAGGCTCACGTCCGGCGTAGCGTTCAAAGCGGTCGCGCAGGGTGCGGACTTCGTCCAAAGCCTGCTTGGCCATCTGGCCGAGGGCGATGGAACCATCGATGCGGACCAGGGCCGCCGCCGTGCCGGTAAAGCGTCCCGTGAAATTGAAGGGGTCCACCGGGAATGCGAACTGGTTCTCGATGACATTGCTGGTCAGGCGGCTTTTCCAGGTGCTGGCATTCAGGCGGCTGGCTTCCCTGCCACTCATGGTGAAAAGATCGCCGGTGGCCCCCAGGGCCTGCTTCACAAAGGGAAAGTCCCAGTAAAAGCGTGAGTAACCCAGGTTGCCCGGGCGGGTGGAGGGCTCACCAGCAGGGCTTTCAGGCTCAAACGGGCTGGGTGAATTCTGCGGAGCGGAGGTGCCACCATGAATGAGCACCACCAGCGTGGGGCGTGAGGCGCGGGCGGAAGGGCCAAAGTTCGGATTGAACCGGGCGATCTGCTGCGCCGCAGTCGGCGTTGAGCCCACGATGAGCTGGCTGGAGATGGCAGGAACCTGTGCGTGAGCAGCCTGCTGGCTGAGCAGGGAGGCAGCCAGAAGGCCGCCGTGGAGGGAACGAAGGATGGTGGATGTTTTCATATGGAGGAGTTCTGGGATGAGGTGTGTCCGGGCAGCACTGGCTGCTGTTCACATCCCCCGGATGCCGGCTGCTCACGAAACTTGCGCAGATCGCTGAAAAATTTTCTTCCAGGCCTCCTCAGGACGTCCCGAAGACGGCATTTGCGGCGCTGACCACGACCTCTCATCCTTTGCATTTTCCGCTTTCCCGCCCGGCTACGCGCCCCATTGTCCGCGCCCCATGAACAAACTGGACGAAATCATCGCCCACAAGCGCACCGAGGTGGAGAAACTGCTCCCACGTGCGGATAAACTGCGTGCCGCTGCCACACTGCGGAACGACTTCCGCTCGCTCGCCGATGCCCTGCGTGCCGACCCGACTCGGCTCGGCATGATCGCCGAGGTCAAGCGTGCTTCGCCTTCCGCCGGAACCATTGCCAAGGACTTTGATCCACTGACCATCGCACGGAGCTACGAGAAGGCCGGAGCTAACGCCCTTTCGATCCTCACCGATGAAAAATACTTTCAGGGGCATCTGAACTACCTGACCCTCATCCGCGAACAGGTGGACATTCCCTGCCTGCGAAAAGACTTCATCATCCACGAAGCGCAGATCTTTGAGGCCGTCGTGGCCGGAGCGGATGCCATCCTGCTCATCGTGGCCGCGCTGGACCAGCCAACGCTCGTTCACCTGCTGGATGTCGCCCATACCTTCCAGCTCGATGTCCTCGTTGAAGTGCACGACATGGCGGAGCTTGAGCGCGCCCTGGACACCGACGCGCGTATCATTGGCGTGAACAACCGGAACCTCAAAAGCTTCACGGTGGACCTCGCTACGACAGAAGCGCTCGCCGAGGAGGTGCCCGACGACATCATCCTGGTCGCTGAAAGCGGCATCAAGACCGTCTCTGACGCCGAAAGGCTGGCCTTGTGTGGCGCAGATGCGCTGCTTGTGGGTGAGACGCTGATGCGCAGCACCAACGTCCTGCACGACCTCCCTGCCCTGCGGGTGTTCAAGCCGCAAACAGAGCCTGCCGACCTCGCCGCTGAATGAAAAACCTCCTCATCCGCTCCACGCTGACGGCTCTGGCACGTCTCGGAGTGGCCGAGGTGTGTGTGGCAGCCGGGGCACGCAATGCTCCGCTCGTCACAGCGCTCATCGCCAGCGATGGCATCAAGCTCTGGAGCTTCTTTGAAGAACGCTGTGCGGCCTTCTTTGCCCTCGGTCGCATGATGGCGGACCGCATGCCGGTCGCTGTGCTGACCACCTCGGGCACCGCCGCAGCGGAACTGCTGCCTGCCGTCATTGAGGCGCACTATCAGGGACTGCCCTTGGTGCTCGTCACTGCGGACCGGCCGCGCCGTTTTCGCGGCAGCGGCGCCCCGCAGGCCATCGAACAAAAAGACCTCTTCGGGCCTTATGTCAGTGCCTGCATCGATGTCGAAGTCGGGGCCAGCGTGGCGTGGCCCACACGGCTGAGTGACCGGCCGCTGCACATCAATGTCTGCCTGGATGAACCGCTGGATGCCGAGCATTCCGGCATCGATTTCCTGAAGCATCACCCTGCCGCCCCGCTGAAGTCCGGGAAGTCTCCAGAATTCATCCTGTCAGGAGAACCAACCGCCGCCATTGTCTCTGGACTGCATCCTCGCGAGGCCGCAGAACTGGCTCCTGTGCTCCAAAAGCTGGCCCTGCCTGTGCTGGCCGAAGTCACTTCCAACCTCTGGGGCTTTGCTGAACTTTCCGACCTCCTGCTCCCTGCATCAGAAGCCAGCTTTCAGGCTTTGAACCTTCGGCAGGTCCTGCGTTTCGGCGGAATTCCCTCCTCACGTTGGTGGCGCGACCTTGAGAATCGGCCCGAAGTCTGGGTGACCAATGTGTCCCGGCTGCCCTTCTCCGGCCTGGCACGCAAGGAAAAGGTCCAAACCCTGCCCTGGCAGGCTCTGGAAGCCTTGAGCAAACGCAAGCTGGTGCCTGCCACCTTCACTGAGGCAATCACGCCGCTGAAGGCGCTCTTGGATCAGCATCCGCTTTCAGAGCCAGCCTGGCTTCGCGACGTCGCGGGCTGCTTTGCCGCCAGAGACCGCATCTTTGTGGGCAACAGCCTGCCCATCCGCGAAATGAACCTTGTAGCTCCGCGTGAGAGTGCAGGCATCGAGTTCTTTGCCAACCGCGGAGCAAACGGCATTGATGGCCTTGTCTCGACGTGGCTAGGGGCCAGCGCCAGCGCGCGCAGTTCCTGGCTCATTCTAGGTGACCTGAGCGCCATGTATGACCTGGCTGCGCCGTGGATCATGCCGCAGCTTCCCCAGGGGAACCGAAGGCTGGTAGTCATCAACAACCGCGGCGGCAAGATCTTTTCCCGTGTGAAGAGCCTGCGTGCCCTGCCTAGCGAGGCACGGCACATCATCGAAAACCATCACCGCGTGAGTTTTGAACCCTGGGCTCACATGTGGGGTCTGGGCTACATCCGCGCCACCTCCCCGGAAGACCTTCAAAATGTGCCGGATGGAGCCTACCTGATTGAGGTGATCCCTGATCCTGAACAGACCGAGGCATTTTACCAGGCGTTGGAAGCCTGACGGGCCTTTCAGAGCCCTGGGACCTCTTGCTGAAAAGATCTCCAGGGCTCCACCCATTCGCCTCATCAAGGGCTGAAAGCCCATTCGGGTGCATTCAGCACGGCCCACAGCACGTCTTCGAGGCGGTTCCTCCAGGCTGGATCCAGCTTGGCGGAAGGCGCATCTCCCTGGCGGGCTGCCTTTTCCTGCTCCATGCGCACGGTGGTGGCTTCGGCATCAAGGTGGTTGGACCAGCTGACATACTTCTCCCGGCTGCGAGTGACGTGTTCGGCCTTGGGGGCCGCCTTCACAATCCTGGCATCAAAGCCTTCAGTCAGATGTTTGAGGTAAAGTTCGCGCTCCTGGGTGGTCGGCTTGCGGGTGAGAAGCTTCAGATAGAGGCGGTCGAGGAATTGATCCAGCGTCTGGTCCTTCAAAGCCAGCGCGGTGACACCGTGATCATCGCTGAGACGGGTGAGCCAGACACCGACCGTGCCATTGCTGAGGATGGCGGGCTGAAGAACGTTGGGCTCCGCATCGCGTTTGCTGATCGGATCCTGGCGTGAACCACGCCAGCCGAAGGCACTCAGCACATCGGCCACCGCCTGAATGCGTGGCAGCGCCAGGCTCGGCCTGTCGCGCTCATTGCTGGTGCTGGTGAGCATCCAGGAGCGGTAAGGCTTGCCGAGGTGGATGGCGTTTTTCAGATCCCGGGTATTGTCGATGTCGAGGCAGACCTCCTCGGTGCGGAAAGGCTTGCCGGTGGCGGCAAACAGGCTGTCCACAATCTGTTCGGCATAGAGGCGACGTGGGGCTGGGCTGGTGTAAAGCGGGCTCGTCTGCTTCAGCTCGCTGTCGGTGGCGCGCTGGTAGGCATGGCTGTTGAGGATGAGGCGGGCCAGATGCTTCACATCATAGCCACCACGCACCAATTCGCGGCCGAGCCACTTCATGAGTTCGGGATGCGTCGGCTTGCCCTTCTCCCAGTCCTCCACCGGCTCGACGATGCCGCGGCCCATGAAGCGGGCCCAGATGCGGTTGGCGATGACCTGGGCGAAACGCTCGTTCTGAGGAGCCGTGATGAGGGCTGCCAGGGCGTCACGAGTATCTTCTGGGAATTCGGCAAGATCGGCCGCGGATTCATCGCAGAACTCCGCAAACGGCCACTTGGGCTGCACCTTGGTGCCGGGTTGGAGGGTGACCTGGATGAGCGGCTTGCGACCTCCGGCGTGGATTTTGTCCATCGGCACGCTGCTGGTCTTGGGAACCTCAATCGGCGTGGAACCCATCATCGCCGCCAGTTCGAAGAGGTCTTGCTGGATGGATTTGTGTGTGGGGCTGTCATGGCAGCGGGCGCACTTCATCTCCACACCCAGGAAGGCGGTGCTGACGATGGTGCCTTTGGCGGCCAGGGGCACATCATTCTGCGAGGCAGTGGCGAAACCAGCCGGGCCACCCAGGCGCTCACTGCCCTTCATGCGCAGCAACTCTGTGACAAAGAAGTCCATCGGCTTGTTGTCCTTGAGGGATTCGTAAAGCCACCAGCGGAAGGGGCCGGTGTTGTTCAGCGTGGGGTTGAGGATGTTGGGGTTCTCCGCCAGCACGTCCTGCCAGTAGCCCATCCAATTGTCCGCCCAGCGAGGATCCTTGAGCAGGCGCTCGATGACAGCCTTGCGATCCGGATTCTTCTGGAAGGCTTCAATCTCCTCCAGCGTTGGCACAACGCCGATGGTGTCCAGAGTGACCCGGCGCAAGAACGCCAAGTCATCCGTCAGCGGTGTGAGTGTGAGGTGGTCGGCCTGGATGTCGGGCCACTTGGCCCCCTCCTTGATCCAGGTCGTGAGCAGAGCGATTTCGTCCTTGGTCAATGGCTTGCCCTTGGGAGGCATGATGGAATCTTCATCATCTGTCGTGATGCGGGCGATGATGGAGCTGTGATCCGGCTTGCCAGGAGTGATGGCAGCGCCGTCAGATTCGCCCCCCTTCAGGGCGTCTGCCAGGGAATCAAGACGGAGATCGCCCTTGGCCTTGGTGCCGCGATGGCACT
>CALDGV010000390.1 GCA_937941745.1 uncultured Prosthecobacter sp.
GGGGCTTCCGCCTCCTGATCCAGAGCCTGAGCCTCCTGTTCCTGAACCTCCTCCACCTGGATCATCCTCAGGATCGGTGGGCGGTGGTGGCGTGGGCTCGGCCTCCGCTGGATCAAAGGGGGTGAAATTGCCGCTTCCGTTCGTGCCTCCTGGTGAGTTGTAGGCAAGTCCTCTGGTGGCCGCGGTGTCTCCCCAGATCCATCCTGTGTTCTCTTTGTTATAGCGCACCCGGGCAGCGCGGCGGGTGGTGTCCACACCGTAATCAATCTGGCGCAGTGCTTCGTCGAAGTAGAACTCAGAGATCGCCTGCCCGTTCTGGTTCGTCATCTCAAACCGCTGCTTGCGGGTGTTCCAGGCGGCTCGCTGAGAATTGTCAGCAGGCTTGGAGGTGCTCATGCGGACGCGGAGTCGTGTGTCCACAAGCCGACCGGAGGCCGACCCAGTGTGCTGGCGCCGGATGTCGAGTTCGGCACGTGAACGCTTCAATTTATCGATCACCGCCTGAGGGCTCGTCAGGCCAGCCAAAGTGCCGCCATCAGCCACATAGGCCGCCACAAGCTGGTTCAAGGAGTTCACATCGGATTGAAGCTTCGTCTCCTTCACCATGGCTGGCTGGCGCCCCATCATGCTGATCACCGTCATTCCCAACACGCCCATGATCGCGATGAGGATCAGGCTTTCCACCAGCGAGAAACCAGGAAAACCCCGCCATGCGCCGCCGCGGGAAGCGCGGGAGTGTGGGGCAGCATGGGGCTGGGTGTTCATAGTGAGGTGGATATTTAACAATTACAAAATTTTGATTTAATTTCAAATAATTACAATAAAAATTATAATCCAGGCGTCAGAGGTCATTCATCTGGCCTCCAGAAATGTGAATAGATGAAATATTTCATAGAAACCATAAAATTAGATTGTGTTAACCGTCGCTGTTTTATATATTTTCCATAATTTATGCTTCACCTACCTTCTGCTGCCTCTCCATCGCTCGGGCTTGCCGTGTGCCTTTGGGCCACTGCACTGTCACTGTCCTTTGGGCAGATGCATCCCGGAGGTTCCAGCCAGTATTCGGCGGAGTATGAGAACATGGCTGCATCCCTGCGCCAGGCCACGCCCGAGCAGTATGACTTCAATGATGCCCTGGTTGGGGATGTGATCCGCTTCCTGGCCACAGACTCGGGCATTCAGTTCATGTCCTTGCCACAGGACAGTCCTGAAGCTTCCAAGCTGACCACTTTTTCCATCCGAGCGGCTCCTTTTGCGGTGCTGGAGGCAGTCTGCCGCAACAACGGGCTCAATGTGATCTATGAAAACGGCATCTTCACCTTCCGCTCCGCCGATGACCGTGAACTCATCGGCAAGTCCTACATCATCAAGAACAATTCCGGGGAGCGTGTGGAGAAGATCATCACGGATTCGGGCGGCGGCGGCGGAAGCGGTGGCGGCGGTTCTGGAGCCGGTGGCGCTGGAGGTGGTGGCCAGCCGTCCCTCAGCTTGCAAGGCATCCAGGAGACCTTTGAACTGAAGCCAAGCGAGATCATCCGTGACATTCGTGACCTGCTGGGGCTTCCTCCGGAAGAAACCGGGGGTGGCGGTGATGCCGCACCTCTCCCCGGCGCGGCTGGCGGCGGGGATGTGGCCAAGATGCTGAACTCCAACGAACTGAGCAGTTTCCGAAAGCCCAAAGTCATCTGGAAGTCGGACTCAAACACGCTGTATGTCGTCGCGACACGCCTTCAGCACATGTGGGTGGAAGGCTATCTGGATGCCGCCGACAAGCCCCAGGCACTCATCGCGCTGGAGGTGAAGTTCATCGAAACCTCCCGTGATCCCAAGCGCGAACTCGGTATCGACTGGGGCGGCACTTTTGAGCAGGGAAGTTTCAATCAGGTGAAGAGCGCCTCCCAGGAAACCACCGACACCGGCACCACCACCACGGTGGAATTTGAGCAGGTGGGGACGAATGGCGGCTACCGCACGGACCTTTCCAATCTTTGGACGGATGCGAACCTCAACAGGGCAGGGGCGGCACTCGGCTGGCCTGCGCTGGGCATTCTCAGTGCGCAGGACATCAATGTGAAGCTGCGTGCCATGCTGCGTGACGAGGAGACTCAGACCACTTCCTATCCGCGCATGGTCACGCTGAACAACCGTGAAGTCACCATCCGCAGCGTGCTCAACCAGCCGGTGCTTGGCGGCTCCTCATCGGCCTCCCTGGGCGCAGGTGCCACCACCACGCAGAGCATCTCCTATCTTCCCATCGGTACGGTGCTGAACATCCTGCCCAAGCGCATGGATGGCGACAAGATCCTCCTGAACATGGCGGTGACCGTTTCCAGCGTTGTCGGCACAGAGGTGATTGGTGGGAATCCATTCCCGATCGCTTCTTCACGCGTGTACTCCGCTCCAGTCGAAGTCGAATCTGGCTTCACCGTCGCGGTCGGCGGGCTGGATGAAGCTCGTGAGAGGGAGGGCAAGGCTGGCATTCCCATCCTGCACAAGCTGCCGATTCTGGGCAAAGCCTTCAGCTACGACAGCAAGAGCAAAAACCACAAGAACCTCATGCTCTTCATCACGCCGACCATCATCAATGGTCGTGATGGCGGCCTTCCGGCAGAGCCGCAGTCCGTGGTGCCGCAGCGTCCGAACCGGATGCAGCCCAAGATTCCGCAGGTTGACCCTGGCAGCGGTGCGCTGGTGGGAGGCGTCGCGGCACTCCCGAATGCCGTCTCCTACCTGGAGCGTGAGACGGACATTCTTCATCACACCATCTATGAAAGCCGTGTGACGCCGGATGAATCGCGCAAGCTCAAGGAACTCAAGATTGCCATCGATCAGATGGCGGCGAACTGCGAGGGCATCAAACTGCACCAGCCGGAAAACGCTGCGGCTGTGGTGCCTTATGAAGATCGGATCAAGAGGCTGCAAAAGCGTCAGATGGAGCTCGCCCGCCTGCTGTTCAGCAAGAAGTACTTCTGAGCCGACGGTCGCGCATGGGACATTCATCGAGGCGGGTTGAGACCTTTCGCAACGCCATTGACCTATGCGCCCATCCACCCACCCCAGACCGACGGATGCCTCTCGGGTGATCCTGCGCTGGCATGGGCTTGGAGCGATGATTCTGGTGGCCTTTTACAGCCTGTTTTTTGCCGCTCATTTGAAATTCCAGGAGACACCGGTGTATGTCCGGGATGGCGTGCTTTTTGGCAGTTCGACTCATGCGGTGTTTAATGACCTGGTCACTGACCGGACAGGAGATCATCGCCGGATCAGTCCCCTGCATCCAGCCTTCACCCTCCTGCATCAGCCTCTGGCAACAGCCGCTGTGGCGGGCTGGAGGTTGCTTGGCCAGAGCCTGCCAGCGGCACAGAAGCACGGAGTGGCGTTTCTGACCTGCATGGCGGCCGCCCTTTCGGTGGTGATGGTTTATCACAGCCTGCTCTGGTCAGGGGTTTCGAGCCTGCGCAGCACCTTCACAGCCATGATCTATGGTTCGGGAACCTGTGCTCTGGTGATGGCACCGCTGCCAGAGACATGGATTTTTGCCGGCCTTGGTGTCACCGCACTGATGGCTGTCACCGTCAGGGGTGCGCTGGCCCATCCTGTCTGGCATTTGGCCGCCAGTGTGTATGCCATGAGCACCTTCATTGGGAATGTGATCCCCTGCCTGATCATGACCCTGGTTCGTTGTGCGCAGGATCGGATGCACACGGGAGCCTTCAGCCTGCGTCCCATCCTCGTGTTTTTGGGAGCTTTCACGCTTACATTCGGCCTCGCAAACCTTCAGCGTGTGGTCTTCCCCAATACATCCCCTCTGCCCAGGACCAGCGCCGACTGGCTGGCTTTGCAGAGTGGCTGGGAGGCTGATCGTGAAACCCAGGCTCTCGTCGCTCGCGAGGTCTTTGTCTCCAACATTGTTGCCCCCACGCAAGCAGCCACGCAGCCCGATCACTCCCGCACCAGAGTCGTTCTCAACGAGCCTTTTTGGTCTGTGCTAGGTTTGCGGAAAGGTTTGAGCGCCGGCTGGCTGCTGATTCTTGCCCTTGCCTTCGCCGGTCTGGTCTGGCGGGCTCAGATCGAACCGTTCACGCTGGGGGTTGTCGCCGTCCTGGTCTGGAGCATCGCCACCGTGAGCTGGTATGGTCGTCAGGATCACCTGCTGCTGTACGCATGCCTGTGGACTTCGATGGTGGCCACCGCGGTTGGGCTAGGCCTGGAGCGGGCGCTTCAGCACTGGCAGCGGCTGGCTGTTCCCGTCACGTTGTTCCTTGGCGTTTTCATCTGCGCGCTGCTGACCCGGAACTGGCTCTTTGTCCTCGATGTGGCCGCGATGGCCGCCCACTGACAAGTGGCTCAACGGCTCTGGCCGGTCATTCTTGAAACCACGACAGGGGCAGGCTTTTGAATTTGAGGCTCAGCTGACGTCCCTTCAGCGGAAACACATAATAGCTTAGCAGCACACGATCCTGGTGTGGTGTGATGCTGGTGTAGGCATAGGTGAGCGTCGGGTCGGATTCGATGTTCAGCGGCTTGCTCCAAGTTTTTCCTTCATCATGGGAGATCATGGCGGCGAGGGGGGTGCGTGCTCCGCCGTGGTTGGTGCCGAGCACGGTTTTCTCGGGATTCTTCCACTCCACCACAGGGTTCAGCACCATCAGCCAGTCGCCATTCTCAGGAATGCGGGCGATGGATGTGGGTGCTTCGGGAGCCTCAATGTTCCAGGGTTGGGCATCGCTCCAGGTGTTTCCTTGATCCGTGGAGTAGCTCCGCCAGATGTAGCCCGTCTGGGTGCGAATGATCTGCATGACCCTGCCGTCCCTGCATTCAATAAGGCCAGGCTCCATGGCTCCGCGTTTGGGGGCTGTAAGAAAGGCCGAACCTCGTTGCCAGGTGCGGCCATCGTCATCCGAATGATAAACGACGGTGCGGAAGGCATCGTTTTTGGAGTGAACGGTGCCGCAGGTGGCCACCGGAGCCAGCAACCTCCCTGAGCGCAGCTGGATGATGCGGGCGTTGTTCATCACATGGTATCCTGGTTCAGGTGTGATGAGCACAGGCTCACCCCAGGTCCGGGTGTCGTCAGTGGAACGCCGGACATAAGCCTTGAGATCGCTGAGGGAGTTCTTGAGGAGGTAAAAGAACAGCACGTCGCCACTGATCGAGCGGATGAGGCTCACGGACATGACATTCGCCTTGCCCTGATTTTCCTGGAGTGTGGTGGGGGCGCTCCAGGTGCGGCCGCCGTCCATGGATTTCACGGCCACGATCCTGGCTGCCGCATGATCTTCGGCTCCTCCATAGAACTGCGACCAGGCGGCGAAAAGCGTGCCATCCTTCAGCACCAGCACATCGCCCTCCGAATTGCGTGGGTGTTCGGCGCTGGCCTCGGCGATGAACGAGGAGATGACATCCTCGGACCTGGAAAGCAGCGGGCCAAGGAGGCAGAGGCAGAGCAGGAGAGGTTTCATGGCTTGCTTTGTTGTCTGGCCAGTTCGGTCAAAAAGGCCTTCTCCCGGTCCGCCACATACTTGTGGTAGCCATCCAGGTCGATGAAGGGATTCGATCCGCCTTGGGTTCCAAGGCGTGCATGCTTGCCCGGCATGTCATAGTAGGCTCCATGGGCTCCAAGAAAGAGGTCCACAGGCAGGGCTTTAAGCACCTTGAAGCAGCGATGATAATCGTCGGCGATGCTTGGGTAGTCTGGGTTGCCGATCAGGATGTAGCCGGGATTCACATTCGGGCTGCCGATGATGACGGCATGGAGCCCGTCCGCCTTCATCGTCCAGGTGGTGCAGCCGCGGGTATGGCCCGGCGTGAGGTGGGCTACCAGGGTCGTGCCGCCAAGACGGACCTCATCCCCATCTTTGAGCCGGCGTTCCACCCGTGCGGGCGGATACTGGAGGTAGCTTGCCTTGAGCCGGGACCTGCTCTCGCCGCCTTTCTCCACGGTTTCAGCATCCTGTTCCATCACGAAGTATTTTGCTCCGGTTTGTCGGATGATCTCCGCACTGCCGGCGCAGTGATCGGAGTGTGCATGGCTGATGAGCAGGATCTTGATGTCGGAAAATTTGAAGCCAAGGCCCTCCACGCTTTTGCGGATCAATGGCACGGAGTCTTCAAAGCTGCTGTTGATCAGGATGTGGCCTTCAGGAGTGGTGATCAGGTAGGAGGCTAGGTCCTTGGAACCGACATAATAAAGGTTCCCAGCGATCCTGTGGCCGGGGAAAGGCTCCATCCATGAGGGTGGCAGTGCTTGAAGGCCTGTTGTGACCAGCAGGGCGACCAGGTGGATGAGGCGGCGGCGAAGTTTCATGGGCAGATTCAGTAGTTTTTGCCGGAGGGCACGGCACCCACGTTCTGGTTGCTGCCCAGCACGGTGTCGAAGTCCGCTGCACAGCCTGCAAAGTGGGCGCAGACCGCGCTGAATTCCGCACCATAAACGATGAACTGAGCTCCGAGGGTCACAAGGCTTTGAACGTCTTCGCGCGAGCCCACGGGCCTGCCCCAGGCTTTGCCGTGCTTCCGGCAGGCCGCCTCAATCTTCTTCTGCACTTCCAGCATGACGGGGTCATTCACGGCTGGGGTGCAGCCCAGGCGCAGGGACATGTCGCCAGGACCCAGGAAAAGGACATCCACGCCAGGCACGGCGGCGATGGCCTCTGCGTTGGCTAGTGCTTCCGGTGTTTCAATCTGAACCACCAGGAAGGTTTCGCGGTTGGCCTGTTCGGTATAGTTCGCCGGCTTGCCGATCCAGTAGGAGGCATCCCGTCCGCCTCCGCAAAACCCACGATCACCGAGGGGTGGGAATTTGATGGCATTGACCAGTGTTCTGGCTTCTTCGGCACTGCCGACATGAGGGATCATCAGGCCGGTCGCACCATCTTCAAGCAGACGGTAGAGGTTGTTTTTCTCCTTCGTGGGAGGCCGCCAGATGCAGTCCACATCAGCGGCATGATGACGTCCGATCATCGTTTCGACCTCGCGCGGATCCCACACACGGTGTTCGGCATCCACCCAGATGCCATCGTAATGGTAGTGGGCTGCCACGGCAGGGTAGAAGGCGATGGGCGAGCCGGTGCAGCAAAGCCGTGCAACCTGGCCTGAGCGCAGTTTGGCGAGAACCTTGGATTGTCTCATGAAAGTGGTGGGAAGTAGTCAGGGCTGGTTCAGCCAGTCGAGGGTGATGCGGCGGATGCGGAGACGGTTGAGCGCACCTATCTTGCTGTCACCAGCGCAGTAGGCGAGGAGGAAGGCTCCCTCCACGAAGTGAATGGCGGTGTAGTGATAAAGGCCATCCGGATCGTTTTCGATGAGCTTGCGCTTGGGCCAGGTTTTGCCTCCGTCGTTGGAAATGGCGGCGACGAAGGGATTGCGCTTTTTCGGAGGGAAGGGAAAGCGGCCCGAGTGATCATTGTAGATGGCAAGCAGGTCGCTGCTGCCAGGGAGCCGCTTGATGCTGGCAGGTCCGTTCGGTGACTTCATCTCGGTGGCTTCAGGCGGGCTGAAGGTCTTGCCGGCATCGGTGGAACGGAAGCCAAACTGGGCACCTTGATCGGTGCGCGACCAGGAGAACAGCGAACCGTCTGCCAACTCGACGATGCCCGGCTCCTGCAGGCCGCTGCCGCTGCGCATCGGGAGGGCCCACCAGGAGGCAGATTCCGTCCAGGTGGCGCCTTCGTCGTCGGAATAGATCCACATCGCGATGGCACGAGCGTCAAACGAGCGGCTGCTGTGGGGATCATCT
>CALDGV010000391.1 GCA_937941745.1 uncultured Prosthecobacter sp.
CTCGTCATCCAAGGCGCGGCAGGACTCACCATCGCCGGAGGCTCGCAGTTGCAACTCTCCCTCACCAACGCCACCACGAACGACGCGGGCATTCTCGCGGCTCTCGGCATGAGCACTTATGTCAACGCGCTGGAGCACATCAACAACTCCTCGTCAGCCTGGATTTCAGGCGGACCGGCGGACATGGCGGACCACGATTTTCTTCAAATCACCGGTGGTCTGCAACTGGGCACGCGCAACGGCGGCGGCACCGTGGCGGTGATCGACCATGGCTATCTTTCCGCCGCGCAGTCGGGCGATGTTTTCAATCTGCTCGACTGGGCGGGCCTGATGTCCGGCTCCTTCGCCTCAGGTTCCGGCTTCACCACTGGCGGGGCGCACGGAGACTTTGATCTGCCCACACTGGCCGACGGCCTGGTCTGGGACACCAGCGCCTTCGCCACGCATGGCGTCATCGTCGTCGTGCCAGAGCCTTCGGTCATGCAGTTTGCCTTCGTCGGCCTCGCCGCCCTGCTGCTCCGTCGTCGCAGACGGTGAAAAAGGTCAGCGACGGGTCAGGGTGATTTCCTTGAAGTCCATCACCATCGCGCCGGACATGGAGAGCGCCTCCAGCGTGAGTTTTGCCGGACCGGTTTTCAGATTCAGCGTTCCCAATTTCAAGCGGGTCCACTCGCGGTTGCGGTAGCGGGCTTTGCCGGTTTCATCGCGATGCGGCAGCGGAATGGCCGGAGCTTCGGCGGCTGGGATGGAAGCTTCGAGCGTTTGCGTGCCGAGACTGACGCGAAGCATCGTTTTCGCCGGGGCACCGTAGCTGAGCTCGATTTCGTATTCGCCAGCGGTAACGATTTCGAGATCGAACACAATCTTCGCCTTCACGTCCGTCCAGCCAGTGAGCCAGTCGTTGGCAAAGCCGGGGCCGCTGGCGAAATGAAGCGGCGCGTCGGCATAAGCCTGCGGTGCGTGCAGCTCGACGGGATTGTGCTCCGCGTGACCGACGGGAATGGGGAAACGCTGCAAGCCATCGCGGGAGATGTCCGCAAACCACGCGTCATACTTGGCGGCGAGTTCCTTGACGAGATCGGGATGCTCCTTGGCGATGTCCTGCTTCTGACCGGGATCGGTCTCCATGTCGTAGAGCTGCCAGGGCGTGGCGCTGGCGTCGTTGGCGACCGCGGCGGAGCCACCGCTCTTGCCCTTGATCTCACGCACAAGCCGATGCCGCTGCGTGCGCACCGCACCGGGGAACTTGTTCTTTTCGTCGATGGGATTGTGCGTGAAGAGCACGCGCTCCGGCCATGCGGAGGCGTTTTCGCTTTCCAACAGCGGGCGCAGGCTCACGCCGTCGATTTTCGGGCCGCTTGGAGCTTTTACTCCACAGAGATCGGTCAGCGTGGAGAAAAGATCGATGTGCGAAGCGATGGGCTTCACGACATGCGGCGCCCATTTCGCCGCAGGCCAGCGGATGAAGAGCGGGACGCGGCTGCCGCCCTCATGCACGCTGGTTTTGCCGCCGCGCATGCCGGCATTGTAAGTCTTCACACCCGCCGTGCCGCCGTTGTCGGTGAGGAAGAGCACAATGGTGTTCTCGGCCAGCTTCAGTGTGTCGAGATGCGCGAACAGACGGCCCACGTTGTCGTCGATGTTCTCGCACATGCCGTAAAACGCGGCCACATTGTCCTCGAAGCCCTTGGCTTTGAATTTGTCGAAGTACTTGTCCGGCACCTGATACGGCGAGTGTGGTGCATTGAAGGACAGGAAGCAGAAAAACGGCTCCTTTTGCCTCGCGGTGATGAATTGCATCGCCTCATCAGTCAGCACGTCGGTGATGTAGCCCTTCGTCGGCTCCGGCTTCGTGCCGCGCAGCAGCGTGGCGTCGAAGTAGTTGTTCCAGTGGCCGTTGTTGAAGCCGAAAAACTCCTCGAAGCCCTGTCCCGGCGGGGTGAAGGGAAACTGCTCGCCGTTGTGCCACTTGCCGAAATAGCCGGTGCGGCAGCCGCCGCTTTTCAAGGCCTCGCCCATCGTGATTTCAGAAGGCCGCACCGCCTCGCGGTTGTGCGTGACGCCATGGCAGCCGGTGCGCACCGGATAACGTCCGGTGAGCAGCGCAGCACGCGTCGGCGCGCAAAACGAGTTCACATAAAACCGATCAAACCGCACGCCCGTGTGGCCGAGCTTGTCGATGTGCGGCGTTTTCACATGCGGGTTGCCATGGATCGAGAAGTCGCCGTAGCCCTGATCGTCCGTGATGATGAGCAGGACGTTCGGCGGAGCCGAAAATGACGAATGCAGAATGACGAATGACGAAAGAATGCAGAGCAGGAGTTTCATGAGCGCAGGAGGCTATTGGGGGAAAGCGTTGCGGAGAAAGACCTTGTCTCCCAGGTCAGCGGAGAGCTTCACGAGGCGGTCAAACATCTGCTTCTTCATCGCGGCATGGCTGGGGTTTGCGGCGAGGTCGGTCATCTCCTGCGGATCTTCGGCAAGATGGTAAAGGCGGAGCACTTTGGCCTTTGGGTAGGCGATGAGCTTCCAGCCGTCATGCGTGACGACGCGTTGAAGCTCCAGGTAGGCACCATAGATCGATTCGTAGCTCGATTGCTTCTGCTCG
>CALDGV010000392.1 GCA_937941745.1 uncultured Prosthecobacter sp.
TGTTCAAGCAATTAGCCAACCAATCTGGAGTCTCCCTCGAACGTCTCGCCTCGCTTTGTGAGGTGGCGGAGGCGGGGAGCATTGGGCAGGCGTCACGGGGAGACGCGAACCGTCAGAGTTTGCTCAGCCGGCAGATCGCAGAGCTGGAGGCGGTGTTTGGGGTAGCGCTACTGGCTCGGCAGAGTCGTCCTTATCGGCTGACAATCGAAGGTCGGGAACTGGCGCAGGCAGCACGGCAGTTTTTCCAGGTGGCGGATGATTTGCAGCGTCGGGCAGAGAACGCGGCGCAGCGCGTGGTGATCGGCGCGGGCGAAACGCTGATTCAATGGCTGTTGTTCCCGGCGTGTGAGGCCATCCAGCGGCAGGCTGGCAAAGTCGTCTTCACCTTCAAGAACCTCGACAGCTCACGGTTGATTGAAGCGCTCCAACAAGGGGAGATCGACATGGCGCTGATCCGGCGGGAGGATGTGAAACCGAGTCTGGCGCACACGGAGGCTTGGAACTATGCCCAAGCGGCGTTTGTGCCCAGAGTGCTGTCCCGCTCCGCCACGGTGCTCAAGGTGGAGGAACTGGCCGCGCTGCCGTGGGCCGTGCTGGAGGGCCGGGGGCATTTCCGCCAGTTCCTGGAGAACAAGGCGCGTGAGAGCGGCATCAAGCTGAACGCGGTGCTGGAGTGCTCCTCCTACACGCAGGTGGCGATGGCGGTCCAGACGGGACGCTATGCGGGTTTTCTCCCTGAATTCGCCAAGAACGCGGCCTTCGCCGGGAACTCAGTGATGATTCAACGCCCGCTGGAAAAAGGACTGCGCTATGATCGCTCGCTTGTGCTGGCCTGGCGCGAGGCATCGGTGCGGAACCGACCGTTTTTGGAGAAGGTGATTGAGGCGCTGCGGGTGCGGATTGGGAAATGTCTTTGATTGCTCTTCAACCTCGCCATCTGGCTAT
Organism: uncultured Prosthecobacter sp.; assembly: GCA_937941745.1. Classification (GTDB taxonomy): domain Bacteria; phylum Verrucomicrobiota; class Verrucomicrobiia; order Verrucomicrobiales; family Verrucomicrobiaceae; genus Prosthecobacter. The sequence goes on from CALDGV010000392.1 coordinate 946, forward strand.
TCATGAAGCCCTCGGAAGAAACCGCCCAGTTCATCGCGGATGCGGCGGAGTTGGCAAGTGAGGAGCTGTCGGGTGATGGCTTTGCCTTCGTGCTGGTAAAATGATGGAGGGTAAAATGATCCTTGCCTGGAACATCATTTTACCTCAAGGATCGGCTGAAGCCGAAGGTGAGCTGCCTCGCTCCGTAGTCAGCCGGGAAGGCTAACCACCACGCTGGTTCATTGTCTCCGCCACGAGCGGCGCGAACTCGCGGAAGCTCCAGGCGCTTTTGCTGAGGCCCCAGGCGGTGTCTTGTTTGTGATGGGGGTCGATTTCGGCGGTGATGAAGTCTTCCTGATGGCGGCGGCTTTGGACGAGAATCTCGCCGTGCGGGTCCATGACGTAGCTGTCGCCGTAGCCGATGCCGGGATTGCGGGTGATGCCGGATTTGGCGGGATCAAGGACAACGTTGTTGCCGCGGACGAAATAGACGCTGTTTTCGTTGGCGCGGGCGGCGTGGTCGGCGCGGACTTTCATGAAGTGGGAGATGAGGCCCTTGTCGCTGATGTAGTTGAAGTGTGGGGCGAAGATGACGCGCGCGCCTTTGAGCGCGAGGATACGCGCAGGCTCGATGTAGCCGCCGTCGGCGCAGATGAGGACGCCGAACTTGAGCCCGTCGATCTCCCAGACGGGAAAGTCGCGGCCCTGCTGGTGAAATTTCATATAGGCGGCGCATTTGCTGTAGAGGCCGAGCTTCTGGCCGTGGTGGGCGACGACGACCGTGTTGTAGAGATCGTTGCCGCGCAGTTCATTGAACCCGGCGATGGCCACGGCGGCGTGGCGGGCGGTGACTGCGAGAATGCGCTGCATTTGCGGCGAATCGGCGGCGAAAGCGCCTCTGCGTGCGAGTTCCTCGGTGTCGGGGTAGCCGGTGAAGAAGCACTCGGGGAAGGAGACGATCTTCACGCCCTCGGCGTCGGCACGTTGGAGGCCCTCTTCAAAGCGGGCGAGGTTGTGCCCGAAGTCGCCGACCCACGGTTCGAACTGGCAGTGAGCGATTTTCATGCGGCGTTAACGCCTTGAACGCGTGAGATTTGGCAGAATGAATGAAGTTCGCGCTTGGCGGATGGAAGGCGGTTTGATAGCGTCACCGTCTTTCCAAAAATGAACCGCGAACTTATCATCCGTCTGTGTTTCGTTGTGCTTGCCCTTCTCATCGTTTCCCTGGTGTGGGAGATGATCAAGGAGGCGGATGATGGCATGAAGCTGGTGGCGGTGATTCTGCTCGGTGTGACGGGCGGCATCCTGATGGTGAAATTCGTGATTCCCTGGATCGGGGATGCGATGGGTGAGGCGGTGTTTTCCTCCGGCGAGCAGGTGGAGCAGGATGAGATGACGAAGGCGGCCGCCTGCATCTCCCAGGGCGACTACCCCGGAGCCATCAGCCACTACGAAAAAATGCTGGATGACAAGCCGGACGATCCTTTCCCGGTGGCGGAAATCGCGAAGGTGCATGCGGAACGCCTGCATGATCCGCAGTCGGCGTTGCAGGTGCTCAGCGACCATTTGCAGAGCAAAGACTGGCCGGTGGACGACGCGGCCTTCATCATGTTCCGCATCGCGGATGTGCAACAGACGCAACTGCACGATTTCGAGGCCGCGCGTGACATGCTGCAGCAGGTCATCGGCAACTTCCCGAACACGCGGCACAGCGCGAACGCGCATCACAAGATGAGCGAAATCGAGCAGGCTGAATACAAGGCGCTCATGGATCAGCGCCTGAAAGCGGGAGCCTCGGGAGGAGCGACGGCCTAAACTTTCTTTTCATGGCGGACGATGCTCGCGAAGCTCCAGTGCTGGACCCGGGCGAATCCGCTGATGGTGCTGGCTCTGGCCGCCACGGCGGGCATTCTCATCGCGGAGTTTGGCTGGCTGAACCCTAGTCCGAAATGGCTGGCAGGAGGCGCGGCGGTGTTTCTTGCCGCTGCATTCTTCGGGAAACGCGCGTCGTTGCTGCTGCCGGGCTGCGCGCTGGTGTTCGCGTTCATTCATGAGACGCGCACAGATGAAACGTTTCGCCACCCGCTGCGCGTTGTGCTGCTGGGCGCGGACAAACCACTGCAAGCCACGATTCATGGCAGCCTGCTGCCGGATTTCGACACCACCGCGGATGGACGTGCCCACGCGCTTTGCAAGACGTGGAAGATCGAGATTCCAGCAGCGGGCGCGGTCATCAAGCAGGAGGCGATCCTACTGGTGCGGCTGCCCAAGGGCGTGCGTTTTCCTGGCGCGGGTATGTTCGAGCTGAGAGGAGGTGTTTACCTGCCACGCGCCTCGTCGAATCCGGGTGCGTTTGACGCCCAGGAATACGCGCTGCGAAACGGGCGCGTGGCTCGGTTTGATGCCGAGGGGCTGCATCGCATCAACGGCAGTGGTGAGGCGCTGTGGTGCGCGTTTCTGGAGACGGCGGAGCGTTGCAGGCGGTGGATCAGCGCCCAGCTCACGAAGGATCTGGAGGATGATCCTGAAACGGCGGCGGTGATTCGCGCGATGGCGCTGGGCGTCTCCGCCGAGGCGGACGATGAGATCGAGGACGCGTTTCGCAACAGCGGCACGTTGCATGTCTTCGCGGTCAGTGGTTTGCATGTCGGGCTGCTGGGAGTGATCGCGCTGGCGTTGATGCGGCAGCTCGGTCTGCGGCGCGGTGTTTCGCTGTGGCTGACGGTGGGACTCGTGTTTGTGTATGCGTTCATCACCGGCTGGCGGCCTTCCTCGGCGCGGGCGGCGTTGATGGTGGCGGTGTTCATGGGCGCGCCGCTGGCGGACCGCGAATCGTCCTTGCAAAACAGCCTGGGCCTTGCCGCGCTGCTGCTCCTGGGATCAGACACGCACCAGCTTTTCATGCCGGGGTTCCAGCTTTCGTTTGTGGTGCTGTGGCTGAGCGTGATCGGCTCGGCGCCGATGATGCAGCGGTTGCTGCCGCTCACAGAACTCGATCCGTTCTTGCCGCCGCAGCTTGCGAACTGGAGGCAGCGCGCGTCGAGCCATGCACGGCGCTGGTTCGTGGCGACGCTGAGTGTTTCGACCGCCGCATGGCTCGGCAGCCTGCCGTTCATCCTCGGTCATTTTCAATCCGTCACGCCGGTGGCGGTCATCGCGAACTGCGTGCTCGTGCCGCTGTCGTTTTTGTGCCTGGGTACCACTTGTTTGAGCCTGTGCGCCTCAGCACTGCATCTCTCCGGCGTGCAAATCATCTTCAACAACCTGAATTGGGCCATGGCGAAGGCGATGGTGGCCAGCGCGGCCTGGTTTGCCGGTTTGCCTGGAGCGAACTTCCATTTTCAGCCCAACGCGGCTATC
>CALDGV010000393.1 GCA_937941745.1 uncultured Prosthecobacter sp.
AGCCTGCGGGCTTCAGCGCCTCTGCGATGGTGATCTCCTGCGGCCGCAGGGCATGGCCCCAGGAAAACACGCCATAGCGGTTTGGCGTGCGGCCTGTCATCACACTTCCACGAGTGGGGGAGCAGACAGGTGCCGCAGCATGAAACTGATCAAAGCGGACGCCCTCCCTGGCCATGGCATCAAAGTTCGGTGTCTGGACCTTGGGATGGCCGTTGTAAGCCATGTCTCCCCAGCCCTGGTCATCCGCCATCACCAGCACGATGTTCGGAGGGCTGGTGTTGACGGCATGGGCGCTGAGGAGAAATCCGCTCCAAAAGGCTGTGAAGATCCATTTCATGACGGTCAGCATACCCGCTCTGCGGAGACCGTGGCAAGCCTGCTTGCGACAATCAGACGCTGCCGCCCTACAAGGCTCTCCGCTCAGCGGTTTTGCAGTTCGGAGCTGCCGTTCTGCTTGAAGTACTCATCCCTCAGCCGGCGCAGTTCCTGCAGGCGTGACATGGTGGACTGGGCATTCACCACACGCTGCTGCTGCTGCGCACGCACAAAGGGGTTGTTGGTTCCGAGGTTTCTCCAGGGGCCGGGAGGAACTTCGCTCACATCCACAAAGCGCCAGTCGCAGCGGCTCATGCTGCGCAGGCCCAGGTAGTCGCGAACAGCGGGTGAGATGTCGATGCCGGCACCATTGTTGCTGGAGTTTTTCGGGCGGGCGTTGCCGAAGACGTACTCGTGGTCGTCGGTGAGGAAGGGGCCGCAGTCTTCCCATTGGGCATAGCAGACCCGGTTGCCGTATCGGATGGCCAGCCACTGGCCATGCAGCACGCTTTTGCCGGAGCGGGTGAAACGCTCTTTGAACCAGGGGATCACGCGTGAGGCCTCCGACTTGTGGGTCCGGTAGTCGAGGCAGTCATTGTAGGGCAGGGCAACGTAGAAGGGGTTCAGGCCCGGAGTGAAGGCCAGGGGGCAGAAGTTGGGTCCACGCTTGCTTGGGTCCGGGTCGTCATAGCCGCCAAAGTTTTTGACCCACTCTGTGTCCCAGGAACTCTTGTCGTTCGGCGTCGGATTGTTTTCCGTGGGCTGTTCGCCCACCCAGAAGACCGTCGCCACGATGTCTGTCTTCCAAGGGTATCTCGCATATCCGGTGCGCGGCATCGTCGGAGCGTTGATGCGGGGCACGGAGACGCTGCCTGGAGCCGCCTTCACGGGTGCGGCAGCTCCCGATGCACTGACCTGGGGCAGGGATTGAGCCCAGGCCATGCCCCCGATGACCAGACAGGCGGCTGGCAGCAGCGCGAGGGATCGATGTGGGCGGTCGAGGCGCATGGGTTTTCGGGGGAGGGGGCGGAGATTTTATCCGATTTTGGGCGGTACAGGCAATTTTAAAAAATTCGGCTCCAGGACTTGGGGGGCTGGACAAGGGAAAAACGAAGGGCCGGATGGGACCTGCTGTCGTGCTTTGAAGTTCAATCTGCAGCCTTGCGGAAAGCTTGTCCGCAGCCTTTGCCCTTGCCCTGCGCAGGCTGCCGCGCATTCTCCGCGCCCTTTTTCCACCTATGTCTGACTCTCCTCGCACCTCCGTTGGCATCGACTTTGGCGGCACCTTTGTGAAAATCGGCGTGTGCCGGGGCGGTGAGCTGCTCATGACCGATGAGCCCATCCCCACGGCGAATTTCGCCGGTCCTGCTGCGCTCATCACTGAGATGGCCGCCCGGGTGGAAAAGCTCCGCCAAACCTATCCAGACATCTGCGCGATCGGCGTCGGCGTTCCCGGACTGGTCGATTTCGAGCATGGCTTCGTGCACATCCTCACGAATGTCCCCGGTTGGAAGCATGTGCCTCTGAAGGCTATCCTGGGTGAGAAGACCGGCCTCCCGGTCGTGGTTGAGAATGATGCCAATGCGATGGCCTGGGCTGAGTTCCGCTACGGAGCCGCCCGTGGCCTGACCAACATGGTGGCCCTGACCATGGGTACCGGCATTGGCGGCGGACTGGTCTTGAACGGCCAGATGTACCGCGGCAGCGGCTGCGCTGCTGGAGAGATCGGCCAGATGAGCATCGACTGCGATGGCAAGCCGGGCCATTACGGCAATCTCGGCGCCCTGGAGAAGTACACGGGCAATCGGGAGATCGCTGAGCATGCCGTGCAGCGCTATGCCGAGGCGCACATCACCAAGACGCTCGATGAATGCACGCCCAAGAAGATTGCTGAAGCCGCCAAGGCCGGTGATGACATCGCCCGGCAGGTCTGGGACGAGGTGGCAGACTGGCTCGGCACGGCCATTTCGAGCATCGCCTGGCTGCTCAATCCTGATGCCTTTGTCATTGGTGGCGGCGTAGCCCAGGCGGGTGATTTGATCTTCGATCCGCTGAAGCGCAAAGTACAGTCTATGCTCAGCACCGTCGTCTGGGAACGGCTTCAGATCTTGCCGGCCAAGTTCAGCAACGAGGCGGGCATCATCGGCAACGCAGCCCTGGCTGCGGATGCTGTGTCCGCCTGAGCCTGGGGTCGGATGTCCCGGGAGAAGGATGAATCCTCCCGGGACGATGCCTGTGGCTACTCGTGCTTCACTTCCCGCTCGATCCAGTCGTAGAGCATGGGCAGCAGAAGCAAGGTCAGCAGCGTGGAGCTGATGATGCCTCCAATCACCACGGTGGCCAGAGGCCGCTGAACTTCCGCGCCGGCACCGTGGGCAAGCGCCATCGGGACGAAGCCGAGCGCGGCGACGAGTGCAGTCATCATCACGGGTCGAAGCCGCGTGGCGACGCCGTTGAGCACGGCATCACGTACGGACATGCCTTCCTCGCGCAGCTCGTTGAAGTAGTTCACCAGCACGAGGCCGTTGAGCACGGCCACGCCGCTCAGCGCGATGAAGCCGACGGCGGCGGTGATGCTGAAGGGCATGCCGCGCAGGCCAAGGGCGATGATGCCGCCAGTCAGAGCGAGCGGGATGCCCGTGGCGACGAGCAAGGTCTGCCGCACGCTGCCGAAGGCGAAGAAGATGAGCATCAGGATGAGCACCAGGGCTGTCGGCACGACGATGGCGAGGCGCGCGCGGGCCTCCTGGAGGTTCTCAAAGGTGCCGCCGAACTCGAAGTCGTAGCCCTCAGGGAATTTGACCTCCTTTTTGATGCGTGCGGAGGCTTCATTGACGAAGCCTTCCATGTCGCGCCCCTTCACCCCGACGAGCAACGCGGCCCTGCGCTGGGTGCGGCTGTGGCGGATGGGATCAACGGCTTTCTCAATGCGGATGTCCACGGCATCTCCCAGCGGGATCATCCCGTAATCACCGACCCGCAGAGGGAGGGATTTCATCATCTCCTCCTTCGATCGGTCCTCTTCGGGAAGACGCACCACAATGTCGCGCTTGCGGTTGCCTTCGACGACCTGACCAGCGACTTCGCCACCGAGGCCGGCGGAGACGGCGCGGTTCACCTCGGAGAGTGGCACGTTGTATTTGGTGAGCACGTCACGCTTCACCTGGAGCACCACGGTGCTCGGGCGCCCGTCGGTTTCGAGCTCGGCCTCGCCGCCAGGTGTGTCATTGATGATGTCCTTGACCTGATTGGCGAGCTTTTCGAGCACATCGAAGTCGGTGCCGTAGATGCGTACAGCCAGCTCAGCTTTCGTGCCTTCCATCATCTCGTTGAAGCGCGTTTCGATGGGCTGCCCGAACTCGATCGTCTGCCCTTCATGCTCGCGCAGAGCTTCTTCTTCGATGGCGGCCATGAGCTCTTCCTTGGTCGTCGGCAGGCCGGGGCCTTTCGGCCATTCGTCGAGCGGCTTGTAGAAGACGTAGAAGTCGGTTTCGTTCGGCGGCATGGGGTCGGTGGCCACCTCGCTGGTGCCGCTGCGCGTGAAGAAGCGTGTCACCATGGGGAACTTCTCGCGCACCATCTTGCCGAGTTCGAGGTCCTCGTGGAGCGACTCTTTGAGGTTCATGCCGACCTTGCGGTAGATCATGGCCGCGATGCTGCCTTCATCGAGTTTCGGCACAAATTCAGCGCCGAGCGTGGTGAATTTCCAGCCGCAGAAGGCGAAGAACCCGATGGCGATGAGAACGACCATCCAGCGGAACTTGATGACGAGGCGGAGCATCGGCTGGAAGATGCGGTTGAGCCCCGCAATGATGAAGTTTTCCTTTTCGGCGATGTTTCCGCCAAGGAAGAAGGAGCACATCGCCGGCATCAACGTCAGTGCGAGCAGCAAAGCGCCTGCGAGGGCGAAAATGACTGTCACTGCCATGGGGCGGAACATTTTCCCTTCGATGCCGGTCAGCGTCAGGATCGGCAGATACACAATGGTGATGATCAGGACTCCGAAGAACATCGGCGAGGCCATTTGCTTGCTTGCCGCCAGCACTTCCCGTGAGCGCTCCTCGCGCGTCAAAACCCGGCCGAGATGGTGCTGCTTGATGCCCAGCCGCCGGACGATGTTTTCCACCATCACGACCGCGCCGTCGATGATGAGGCCGAAGTCCACCGCACCGAGGCTCATCAGGTTCCCCGACCAGCCGCCCTGCACCATGCCGCTGATGGCGAAGAGGAACGAAAGCGGGATGGCGAGTGCGACAATCAGAGCCGCCCGCCAGTTTCCGAGCAGCACCAGCAGCACGACGACCACGAGGATCGCACCTTCAACGAGGTTCTTTTCCACGGTGCTCACGGTGGCTTCGACGAGGTCGCTGCGCTCGTAAACGATGGTCACATCCATGCCCGGCGGGAGTTTTTCGCGCACTTCCTCGAGCCGCGGGGCCACGCGATGGCAGACGGTGCGGGCGTTCTGCCCCATGAGCATCATGACGGTGCCGAGCACGACTTCTTCACCATCCATGGTGGCTGCACCACCGCGGAATCCGGCTCCCCACTGCACCTTGGCGACGTCCTCCACCTTCAAAGGCTGCACAGCTGCACCAAACTTGACCGGCAACTTGGCGATTTCCTCCGCGGTGCTCACGCGGCCGACGCTGCGGATCGTGAGCTGCTCGCCATCGCGGTTGATGATGCCGCCGCCGGCGTTCTCGACGTTGCCGCGGATGATGTCGGCGAGCTCGCCAACCGTCATGTTGGCAGCCTTGAGCTTGTCCAGCATGGGTTCAACGGTGACCTGACGCTGGTGGCCGCCGTTGCTGTTGATCTCGGCGACGCCCTGCACGGTGCGCAGCATGGGTTTGACCACATACTCATGCGTTTCCCAGAGGCGCATGAGGCCCTCGCGTTCATCGGCGGGCTTCTCCTTGGCGTCCTTTTTCCAATGCAGCGTGTAGTAGAAGATTTCGCCGAGGCCGGTGCTGATCGGCGCGAGGCTGAGCTCACTGCCCGGCGGCAGATCCTGCATGACAGCGGTGAGGCGCTCGGTGACGAGCTGACGTGCGCGGAAGATGTCCGTACCGTCCTCAAACTCGACCGTGACCTGGCTGAGGCCGAATTTGGTGATGGAGCGTGAGTCGAGCACGCCGGGCATGCCACTGAGCGCCATTTCAATCGGCCGCGTGATGGCGCGCTCCGATTCCTCGGGCGCGAGCGCCGGCACGGCAACGTTGACCTGCACTTGCGGGCCGGTGAGATCCGGCACGGCATCGATGGGCAGGTGCATGAGTGAATAAAGCCCTCCGCCAAGAAGGCAGAAGGCACCGAGCAGCACGAGGGCGCGCTGCCGGACGGAAAACTCCAGCAGGAAATTGAGCATGGGTCGGAGGGTTTACTGGAGTTTCGTGCCGGTGAGCTGTTCAAGCTGGAGGCGTGCCTCCACGGCGGCGACCTGGGAGGCGAGCACCGCACTGACGCTGTCGATGTACTGCTGCTGGAGTTCCGTGTAGGTGGAAAGCGGCAGCGCACCGAGACGGAAGTGTTCATCGGCCTCGGCGGCGGCCTTGCGGAAGCTTTCCAGCGTGTCCGCAGGCCACTTGGCCAGCTCCTCGACGTGGATGCGGTAGTGGCTGGCCTCGGCGGCGACTTCGCGCTCGAGCAGGCGCATCTGCGCGGTCAGCATCACCTCGGCCTGTACTTCACGGGCCTTGGCGGTTTCGATGGCACCCTTGTTGCGGTTCCACAGCGGCAGGGGGATGGAAACACCGATGCCCACCTGGGTCTCGCGCGTCGAGCTCTGCTGACGCTGGATGTAGGGCACGACGCTGATCGTGGGCCAGCGCTCGTTTTCCGCCAGCTTCACCTCAAAGCCCTGCTGCTGCACGTCGAGGATGCGGGCGCGGAGGCCGAAGTTCTTCTTCCGGGCTTCGACCATCAGGGCTTCCAGTTTGGGAGGAGGGTTCAGCGTCAGAGGCTCCACGCGGATCTCCAGCGGGTTTTCCGCTTTTTCTCCCAGCAGTTGGTTCAACTCAAAACGCGCCTCAGCCAGCTCATTGCGCGCAGCCGTGGCTGCCGCGCTGAGGTTGAGGGCGTTCGCCTGCACGATGCGCGCCTCCAGCTTGGGGGCGACCCCTGCGGGATCCCGCTGCAGAAGCACGTCGGCGAG
>CALDGV010000394.1 GCA_937941745.1 uncultured Prosthecobacter sp.
TTTCCAGAATGATGGCCTGACAAACTTTTTTCTCGTCAAAGCATCATTGGATGGGTTAAAAGGTGCGTGAAATCTGTCTGCTTCGCGGATTCGTGTTGTGGCAGATGGCCAGGGTCAGGGGTTTCAACCTTCACCTCGTTCACGCCATGAAAACGATTCCGTTCTGCCTGGGGCGAAGCCTGCGAGTGTCCGGATGGTTTTGCTGGCTGGTGCTTTTGGCCGAGGCAGGGGCCTTTTTCCCCACGCCGACTTCGTTGATGCTGGATGAGGGTGGTCGCGGTGAGGTGAAGGTGCTTGGCCTGCCTGCCTCCACCAAGATCTCCCTGGAAAGTGTCGTGATCACGCCTCCCATGGGCCTCACGAGCGACTTCACCACCAGCCCGAAGATTGGCAACGGGGTGATGGTGGCATTCACGGCGCAGGCGCCTGGTCTGTACACGGTCGATTTCTTTGGCAAGAACCAGTTCGGCATGCCTGGGCAGTCGAGCGTCTCCGGCAGTGTCAGCGTGCTGGTTCTGGACGTGCCGGAAACCTCGGCGCAGAACCCTTTTGTCGCGCTGGCGGGGGATCCCGTGAACACCGCAACGGGAGAGTTTTTCGGGCGTGAGTCGGTGGATCTGGATTTGGGAGGCCCGATGCCGCTCCGATTCTGCCGCTATGTGGCGTCCAGCCTGTCTCTGGATGATGTGGTTCAGGCAGGACTCGGAGAAAACCGTTCCCACAACTTTGCTTCAAGAGTCATTTCCACAGCCATCACCATCAAGCGGGTGGTGCTGCCGGAGGGCCGGGTGCTGCGCTTTGACAAGTCGGGCTCGAAGTGGCTGCTCAAGAGTCCGCTGGATGTGCCTTATCAACTGGTGGAGACCGCGACCGAGCTGCTGCTCGGGGATCCCCATTCCAAGCAGGTCTGGACCTATGACAAAACCACCGGCAGGCTGGCCAGGATGGAGGATGGCAAAGGCAATGTGCACACGCTGACCTATGTGGCGGGTGAGTTGATCAGCATCAGTGATGGTCTGGGCCGCACGATCAACATCAGCCGTTCCAACGACTTGATCAGCAGTGTGACCGGTTTGACGGGGCTGGAGAGTCGTCAGGTGTTGTTCGGCTACACCAGCGGGGTGCTGACCTCCTCAACGGACGCTGGGAACGATGTGACCACCGATGCAAACACCGTTGGAAGGCCGGCTTCCTTCACCCGGCCCGCAGGCAACACTCCTTTCACTCAAAGCTACACCGATGGCAGGGTTGTCAGCCAGACGGAGCGTGGCACGGACACAAGCACCCTGGCTTATGGCACGAACAGCACCACCTTCACGGACCCTGCGGGCGAGACCCTGGTGGACCATTACGATGCCCAGGGGCGTCTGATCAGCCATGTGGACGAGGGGGGCAGGACCATCTCGATCACGTATGATGCTGCAGGCCGGCGTCATGTGGTGACGGACCGCCTCGGGCGGAAGATCACGATTCTTTATCATGCGTTGAGCGGCCTTCCACACACCATCATCAATGCGGAAGGCAGGAGCACCTTGTTTGCCTTCAAGCCCCGCACGCTGATGGGTGTTGTGTTCCAGGATCTGAGCAAGATCACCTATCCGGACGGCGCATCCAGGTCCTTCTCCCATGATGCCAGGGGGAACGTGACTCAAATCACGGATGAGGCTGGGAAGAACTGGAAGTACAGCTACAACAGCCGGGGGCAGGTGCTGACGGTGACCAACCCGCTCGGCGGAGTGACGACGAACACCTACGACACCGCTGGCAATCTCGTGACCTCCCAGCCACCTGACACTGGCATCACTCTTTTCTCCTATGATGGGCGGTACAGGCTGACGCAGATCACCCGGCCCGGAGGTGCCACGGTGGTGCTGGCCTATGACGCGAAAGACCGTCTCACCTCATGGACCAATGAGCGCGGCAAGGTCTGGCAGTATGCCTATGATGCGAACAACCGTCTGACGGCCATCACGGATCCGGACACGGAAGTGACGGGGATGGGGCATGACTCATTGGACCGCATGACCACGATCACGGACCGCCTCTCCCAGGTGAGCACGCTGACCTTTGATTCCAGGCATCTTCTGTCGTCTTTCACGGACCGGAACGGCCAGGCGGTCAGCCTGGGCTACGATGAGCGTCGGAGGCTGGCGAGCCTGGAGGATCCATCTGGAGAAGAGTGGCTGTTCAGCTATGATGATGAAGGGCGGTTGCTTGGTGCGCAGACTCCGCTCGATCCGGCGAGCACACGCACGCTGAACGCACTGGGGTATCCGGTTCAACTGCGGGACGCCCTGGGAAATACCCGCACCCTCACGCGGGATGCCATGCAGCGGCTTCTGACCTTTTGTGATCCCGTTGGCAGGCAGACCAGCTATGCCTATGACAAGCGCGGCCTTCTGATCAGTGCGGCAGAGCAGGGGACGGGCACGGTCAAGTATGACCGCGATGCGCTGGGAAGCATCGTCAAGATCTCCGATCCTGGCGGTGGAGCCTGGTCCATGGCTTATCAGAAGTCCGGGCGGCTTATCAAAACCACGGATCCTCTCGGACGCAGCAGCACGCTGACTTATGACACTCGAGGTCGGCCAGCAACGCTGACTTATCAGGATGGTGGAACCTGCTCGCTGACCTATGATGCCTCCAGCAATCTCACGGGAGCAGCTTTTAGCGGCGGGCCAGGCTTCGCTTATGCCTATGACAATCTTGGGCGCCTGACTGCAGCGGACGAAGTGGCCTTCGAATATGATGCCGAAGGCCGCATCACCAACTGTCCGCAGAACACCCAGGACTACACGGCCACTTATGATGCTGCCGGCCGCCTGCTCACAGTGAGCTATCACGGAGGCTTGCTGACGGTGACCTATGGCTACGACAGCCGGAACCTGCTCACTTCCGTGACCGACAGTGAGGGCACGGTGATCAGCTTCGTTTATGATGAAGCGGGGCGGCTGAGACAGCAGAACCGCACCCCGGGCGTTGACAGCACCTATGCCTACGACGCTGCAGGGCGCCTGACGCAGATGCAGGATGGTGGCTTCATCAATCTGGCCTACCAGCTGAATCCAGCCTCGGAGGTGGTGGATGTGGACATGACGGCTCCGACGCTGCCTGTGGTTGTGGCTGCGTCCGAGGTGTTCAAATACGGCAAGGCCGGTGAGATCACCTCCCCGGGCTATGTTTATGACAAGCGCGGGCGCTTGAGCGCTTCTCCTGGCAGGACCTACCAGTGGGATGCTGCATCGCGTCTGGTCAACGCGAATGGGGTCGCCCTGACTTACAATGGGCTCGGCGATCTTGTCACTCGCACAGAGGCGGCGCAGACCACCCGTTACTACCATCACTATGCCCTCGGGCTGGCCCCCATCGTTTACGAAGATCTGCCCACCGGCCCGGACCGCTTCTATGTTTGGACTCCCGGCGGCAGGCTTCTCTACAGCGTGGATTCAGGAACAGGAGATCCCACTTTCTATCATTTTGACCGCATGGGATCGACGCTGGCCCTCTCTGATAAAGATGGCGTCGTGACCGACAGCTATGCCTACGGTCCTTATGGTGAGCCGCTGGGCAGGGCGGGGACAAGCACACAACCGTTCACTTACATCGGTGCCTTCGGGGTGCGGCAGGAGGGCAGCCTCTATCACATGCGGGCGCGCTACTACGATCCTGGCAGTGCGCACTTCCTGTCCCGCGACCCGCGGCCACCCCGCTTGATCGATCCGAAATCCGTCAACATGTACGCCTATGCATCCCAGAATCCGCTGAGGTACCTCGATCCTCGCGGGGCCGCCCCAGAATCAGGAATGCCGGTGGCGGATGCCGGCCAGGAGGGGTTTGCGATGGCCTCACTGTTCTCACAGATTTTTGTCGGGCCGATGGCTCTGAATGAAAGCACCCGCCAGGATGACAGCCTTGCAGCATCCGGCCTGGCTCTTTTCTCCCAGACGAAGAGCCCGCTCGGAGAGCCTTTGATGACTGGGCCTGTTCCTGGCCCACCATCTCCCTTCCATGACAATGTTTTATGGGGAGATTATTTTATGGGTTCCAGCAGTCCGCGCGATCTGACGGGAGGAGGTCTGGGCAATGATCTCGGCGGCATGGATGCTGAAGATGGATTTTTCTGGGAGACAGACCTGTCCAGATCTCTGCTCTCGGAATTGAACGGCGATCGGCACTCTGATTACTTCCCGCCAAACCTGCCGATGTTCACGGATGGAGGGATGCTTGTGGAAAACGGTCCTTTTGCCATTTCCAACTCGACGATCAGCGGCAATGCCGAGGATGGCCGCCATGTTCTTTCCAGTGCGGCCACCACCGTGGAGGCGGTGGTGGTTCAGCATTTTATGGCCGTGTACCGAGCTTTACGTGCCGCGGAGCAGGCTCTGATTGATGAGATGAACCGGAATCTGCGGGGCGATGAGGGCAAGGTTCGCGCCTTTGAGGAGATCAAGAAGCAGCGCAAGGCCATCGGCAAGATCATCAAAAGCCTCGGCGGCACTCCACCCGACTGAACCGTGATGCTGCGCCGCCTTGAACCCTTGAATCCCAACCTTACGACCTTCATGAAAACGATCTTCACCTTCCTTGCGGGTCTTCTGCTCCTTCCTGGTGTGGCCAGCGCCCTGCGAATCTCCTACAGTTATGATGCTGCGGGGCGTCTGACTGCTGCCAATTACAATGGCGACAGCAGGACGGCGTATGGCTACGACAAAAACGGCAGCCTGACCAGCCGCGTGAGCAGCCTGACTCCCGTGCTAGCGGCTTCGCCTCACCTCGCCGGGACCTATTCAGGCTTGATCACCAATGCCACGCCGAATGCTGGAAACACGGGGGTCATTACCCTCAAGCTGCTGGCAAATGGCACCTTTAGCGGCAAGCTGACCATCCAGGGAGGCAGCTTTGCTTTCGCCGGCAAGTTTGACTCCAACGGCCTGTTGGAGCCTTTGCACATCCAGATCGACCGGAAGGCTCCGCTGCTCGACTACCTGCTGAGTCTCACACTGGATGTTCAGAGCAGTCCGCAGGCCATCCAGGGCACGATCACAGGTGATTTTAACAGCGAAGTCTTCAACTCGAGCATCGCCATGCGTCCTGACCGCTTCAATCTGGGTGGTCTGCTCATGGGCGGAGGGATGGCTGGAAAGTTCACGATGATCTTCGAGGCTGACAACGGGCCTTCTGGGGTGCCGGAAGGCACTGGTTTTGCCACCGTGGCGATCTCCACGAAAGGTGTCGTGACTCTAGCTGGAAAGCTGCCCAACAACGTCGCAATCACGCAGGGTGGTCAGATCCTCTG
The DNA here is from genome assembly GCA_937941745.1 of uncultured Prosthecobacter sp. Taxonomy (GTDB): domain Bacteria; phylum Verrucomicrobiota; class Verrucomicrobiia; order Verrucomicrobiales; family Verrucomicrobiaceae; genus Prosthecobacter. Next base: position 5,297 of record CALDGV010000394.1, read on the forward strand.
GCCGAATATCTGGCCGCTTTATGTGCCGCTGCATGCGCAGTTGGGCTTTCTTGCTGGAACCATGAGTTTTGTGAATCTTGGGCCAGTCGTCCTCCAGGGTGACCTTCATTGGTTGAAGCCTGCCACTGCAGGGACATTTCATCCCGCGGCCTTCAGCACCAGCGTCCTGGCTGAGGGGGCGCGTTACCTGCCTCCGGCCACCGGTCAGCGGGTCTTGGATTTCCTGCCGGAAAGTCCAAATGCTGTCTTTGAGGCCTTTGAGGGAAATCTGGCGGCACCATGGAGTAAAAATGTCACCCTGGATTCGGCCAACAAGTTCATCATCCCTTTGGACGCCTCCGCCTTGAAGCTCGGAGTAGCGACGGCATCAGGTTTGGTGACAGGAAGTTTCAAATCAAGTCCAACGACGACACGCGTGCTCAGTGGCGTGGTGATGCAGGGAGAGCGCTTTGCTGCCGGCTTTTTTGTCGGTGATACAGAAAGCGGAGATTTTTCCGTTGAGCCACTGCCCTGAGGGCTGGCTGATGAAGAACGGCAGGGAGCTTTGATCCTGCCTTACTTGGAGGGAACATCCTCCTTGAGGATTGCCACGTCCGGTTTTTGCCGCCAAGCATGGGCTTTCGCATGAAGAAATCCTGGCTTGTCGCGCTTGTTCTGCTGCCTGTCGTTGTCCTTGGTTTTGTCCGTCTCCGGCTGGAGACGGACATTTTGGCAACCCTGCCTGCCGAGGTGCCTGAAGTCCGGGCTTTGAAGCTCCTCCGCGATGGCTTTTCGGGGGGCAGTGATCTGGTGATTGCGCTGGAGACGGAGGATGAACCGACCTCGGAAGCTGTGACCGAGTCCATTGCCATGGAACTCCAGAAGCGCACCGATCTGGTCAAGGAGGTGCGTTGGGCGCAGCCGATGGAGGCACAGGCAGAGTCGGGGGCAGCCTTGCTGGCCTGGTGCGTGGAAAACACCGAACCCGCCAGGCTCCGTGATCTGCGTGGCAGCCTGGAAGGAGAAGGCGTGAAGGCTCGGCTGCAGAAATCGCTTCAGTCTGTGTCCACGTCGCTGGATGCGGAGAAGGTGCAGCGTGCCTCCTATGATCCCCTGGGCTTGCTGGATGCGCTGGATGTGGCTGCTGCCAGTACCCTGGAAGGATCCCTTTTCGGTCTTGTGTCCGAGGATGGGGCCTTTCGGGCCATCATGGTGACGCCAGCGACGTCGGTGGGGAACTACAAGGCGGCAGGAGCTTGGCTGGCGGAGATCAAAGGCATCGTGGCAGCCTGTGCAAGTGAGGCGGGATCGCCCAAGCTGAATGTTCGTTACACCGGCGAGCCTGCGTTTCAGGCGGAGATTGGTGCTGGGATTGAAAAGGACATGTCGAGCACGATTGGGCTTACGGAGGTGCTCATCTCGATTCTTTTCTGGATCATGTTCCGGCGGCTGAAGCCGCTTTTGTGGATTCAGGGCCTTGTGGTACTGAGCATGGTGCTGACTCTGGGCCTGGGTGGCCTTCTTGTGGGCAAGCTGAGCATCATGTCGCTGGGCTTTGCAGCCATTGTCCTCGGGATCATCGTGGACTATGCCGTGCTCATCATCCAGGAGGCGAGGCAGCATCCTCAGATGGAGGCTGGAGCCTTGCGCAGGCTGGCGGCTCCAGGCATTGCCGCCGGTGCTTGCACGACGGCGGTGGTCTTTCTCTCCCTCCTCTTCAGCGGCCTGCCGGGCATGGCGGAGATGGGCTTGCTGGTGGCCGTGGGGGTGATCACCGGCTTTGGCGTGATGGTTTTCTTCGCTCCCCGACTGGCGGCAGGGAAGCAGGCGGAGCAGGGCGTGCTGACAACACCCGCCTGGCATTCAAGGCGCGGCTGGGCACTGGCGGGCACGCTGCTCCTCGTGGGCAGCATCAGCAGCGTCTTTGTGTTGAAAGGACTGCCGTCTTTCCAGACCGGCGCGGATGCTCTACGTCCGACCACAAGCGAGGCGATGGATGCCTTCCAGTGGGTGCAGGAGCGTCTGGGTCGAGATCATGAAGCCAGCGTGCCCGTGCTGATCACCGGGCCTGTGGAGCAGCTGCGTGCTCGCACAGTGGCCCTGAGTGGCAAGATGGATACAGCCGTAAAGGAGGGGATCTTGGTCCGTCACATGCTGCCTACGATGCTGGTGGGCGATCCCGCAGCGCAGGCCGCGAACAAAGAGTTTGTGCTCTGGCTGTGCCAGCAGAAATCCCGCTTTGAGCAGGAGATGGATGCCGCCGGATTTACGGAGGCTGCCATGGCCCTGCTTCGCGGATTGTGTGCTGTCTGGGAGAAGGGCACTGCTGCCACCGCGGCTGCGCCGATTCTGGATCGCCTTCTGGCCACGGGGACACGGGCCGAGGCGGCGGGCATGAAGCCCGGTGAGGGAATCGTGCTGGCCAGCGTGAGCGTGCCCGGCAGTCCAGGCATGCCTGATCGCGAACAGCTCGCTGCTTTGCAAGCCAAGCTGACTCCCGACACCGGCGCATGGGTGGCAGGCTGGGAAACCTTGGGTGGTGCCTTGTCCACCCTGGTGCGGTCTGATTTGAATCAGCAGTTGATTCCCATCATCGGCCTCATTGCCTTGACGTTGCTGGTCACCTTCCGCCGTTGGCGGGATCTGGTGCTTTCAGTGCTGTTATTGGCGGTCGGAATGGCAGCGCTTGCCGCGACCATGAGCCTTCTTGGCGTGGGGTGGAACCTGGCCAGCCTTGCTGCCATTCCGCTGCTGCTGGGCACGGGCATTGATTATGGCATCCACATCCTGCTGGCCCTGCAGCGCACTGGGAACGACATCCGGCTGGTGCAGGCGACGACCGGCAGGGCGGTGCTGTTTTCCGGGATGACGACGGTCATTGGTTTCTCCAGCCTTTTCTTTGCTGGCAACCGCGGCATTTCCAGCCTCGGTCTGGCCTGCTGCATCGGCACGCTTTGGATCCTGCTGGTTGTCCTCTGGCTGCTGCCGCACTGGCGCGCCTGGCTTGGGAATGGCAGGTCTTGAGCTTTGGATCAGGCTTTCTGGCCAGGGCAAAAGCAGGCTTCCGAAAAAAAGATCAAAAAGTTTGAGGGGTGGAGAAAGCGGCGGGGTAGCACCCAATGAAGCCGCCCGATTGGTGCTGGCTTCAAAAAACCAACCAACCCAACCAACCCAACCAACCTGACATGAAAAACACCATCCTGATGCTTGCTTCGCTTGGCCTTGTTGCCGTCAACACCAGCTGCTCGTCCATGGGCACCAACGCCGATGGCCGCCGCTATCACATGGCAACAACTCCGATTCAGAGCAAAGCCGGCTCCGGACTCACCTTCACCGAGCCGAAGCGCCCTGTCCTGAAATCCTCCGTTCAGGCTGTGAGCTATCATCATTCGCCGGCTCCCATCCCCTCCAAAACGGGATTGCAGGTGGCTCATAACCGCTAAGCTCTGACAAGGTGTTGATCTTGTCCCGTCTTCCCCCTTCATTCTGCCCATGAAACCGCATCAAGATACCGACCAGCTCGATGTGTTGCTCGCCTCCTGGCAGGTGGAGGGGGAAGTGCCGGTGAGGTTCCAGCGCGAGGTCTGGAACCGGATCTCTTCACGAGATGGAGCCCTGGCCTGGTGGGAGGAGCTTTCCATCAGGTTCCTGAAACCTTGGAACCTCGGCTTCGCCGCGCTGGCAGCGGTGATCATCGGCTCCCTCTGGGCCGTGGTGCAGACGCAGCCTTCCGCCCAGACACCTCACGATGCCTATGTGCAGTCGGTCAGTCCGTTCGTTTCGGTGCATCTGGCCTCTCATTGATCCATGACGCTTCGGCTGAAACTACTGATGGCCCTCGTGCTGCTGGCCGGGCTCTTGTTGGGAGCTCATGAGGTTGCCTATCATCTGCTGCCCAAACCTCCGACCATGCAGGAGCGTGGTCTCGCCTGGTTGAAGGAGGAATACCAAGTTCCTGAAGACCGGTTCCGTCAGATTGAAGAGCTGCACCGGGATTACTTCGCCAAATGTGACCGGATGTGCAGCGAAATGCTGAGCGCCACCCGCCCGGCGATCCCGCGTGTCGGCAAGCGCTTCCCGCGTGATGAATCGGACACCCGGGCCCTCCAGATGAAGGTGGAGGAAAACAAGCAGAAGCAGAAGGCCCTCTGCGAACGGTGCCTCGATACGATGGTGGATCATCTGGAAACCGTGGCTGCGCTGATGCCGCCCGAACAAGGCAGCCGCTTTCTCCGTGAGATTCTTCCCGAACTGACTCATCCCCGGGAATTGGATGAGCTGGGTTCCACCAAGGCCGCGCCTGCTCCATGATTGCCGCTCCTGACGATGAGGACCATGATCTCATGCTTGCCCTCGCCAGCGGGAATGACACCGCGCTGAACCTGTTGATGCGGCGCTGGAGCGCGCGCCTCATTTCCTACCTGGAGCGCCTGTGCGGGAGCAACGCCACCGCCTGTGACCTCGCCCAGGAGGCCTTTGTGAGGGTGTACAAGCATCGGCATCGCTTCCGTCCGTCGCAGAAGTTCTCCACCTGGTTGTTTGCCATCGGCACCAACTTGGCTCGCAATCATGCCCGCTGGCAGCGGCGGCATCCTGTCACGCTGCTGGAACCGGAAGAAGTGCGCGAACTGCCTCTGGAGTCTTCGGACCCTCGCCCGGATGCGAGTCTGGAAAAAGACGAAAAGGCCCGCATGGTCCGCCAGGAGATTCTCGCGCTTCCACCGGAGCAGCGGGAAACGCTGGTGCTGGCCCTGTACGAAGGCATGTCCCAGGCGGACATCGCTGAAATCATGGAGACAACGCCCAAGGTGGTGGAGATGCGACTCTACCGAGCCCGCAAAGCGCTTGCTGAACGTCTAGCCGGGCTGCTGACACAGCATTGAGTCTGCCAAACAGACTCACGCTAGAGTGTGCTGCGCACCTGGCCTGGGGCACAGCCGTAGCGGCGACGGAACTGGCGGTTGAAGTGGGAGACGTCCTCAAAACCACAGGCTGCGGCCACGGTGGCGATCTTTTCATCCGTCTCGTGCAGCATTCGCATGGCGGAAGCGAGGCGGATGTGATTGAGGGTTTCGATGAAGGTCCGCCCGGTGGCCCGGCGGAAAAATCGGCTGAAGGCCTCAGGTCCTAGAGAAACATGCCGCGCCAGGTCGGCGAGCTTGACACTGCCGTTGTGGTGCTCATGCAGGTAGCGCAGTGCCTTGTCGAGGCGTTCCCGGTCAAGTGGCGTCAGCGCCTTGTCCAGCGTCCTGGCTTTCAGGGGGCGACAGGGTTTTTCAGCTGCTGAAACGAGGACCTTCAGCAGTCCGATGAGCTGCAGTCCAGACGGCATTGAGGGCAGTTCATGCAGCTCCGAGGCGAAGCAGGAGTCCAGCACGATGCCGCCAGAGGCTGCATCCAGCATGCTGCGCACCTTCCCCAGCTCCGGGGCTGCAAGAACGCCACCGCCCAGGGTCAGGGCCTGAAACTGGACGACGGTGGCCTCTGCCCGGCGGCAGTCTGCGGCGCAAAACCATGCATGAGGCAGGTGTGAGCCTAGCAGCACCACATCCCCAGCCCGGAACTCCTCAACCACGTCTCCTGTAAAACGCTGCCCATGTCCGGCGTGTATGGCGGTCAGCTCCATCTCAGGATGGTGATGGAATGGGGCGCTGAACCTCCTGCCGTAGATCTTTTTGCAGGCAAACGACACCTCCGTAGGCAGCCGGATGCGCTCCAGTTCAGGGCGTGGCTGCGGGGTGGCGTTCATGGGAGCAGGCTTTTAATCCGGCCATGACAGCCTGGCAAGATGGCTGCTTCAGGGCCCTGGCTTTGGCAAATTTGGACCGTGCGACATGAGAAGACGAAGATTTTTCTCGCCAGCGGCCGCCGCTGTTTGTCTA
>CALDGV010000395.1 GCA_937941745.1 uncultured Prosthecobacter sp.
AGAACCCGTGGACTAGCTTCGATCCCGATGGGTTGAGGGTGGATGAAAAAAGTCGCAGAGATGTTGACGACAAAACAGGCAAATGGAATCCACAAGCCAAGCTCTACCATGTTACCCGCAAGGAGAATGGAGAGTTTGTGAAAAAACCAATCACAAGCAGCGCCAAGGACAACAGCATCAAGAATGCGACCATCTGGGTTAATGGAATGGCGAACAACTTAGATAATGCCGCAGAGTTAGGCCACATCCACACTGGCAAATCCGACTTTTACATGGTCCATAATCCATCCAACGGAGGCTTGTCTGATCTTGGTGAGTGTTCACTACAAAAACTCAACATCAGAACCAAGGTGGCTGATTCGACCCGTGACCTCTTGAAGCAGTTTGATCTCAAGACAGCTAATGTTACGGCTCACAGCCAGGGGACAATGATCCTGAATAGCGCACTGTCTGATTTGAGGAAAGAGGGTAAAGACATGAGGGGCATGAACATCACCTATCATGGTGCCGCTGCGAACGTCATGCTTTCCAAACGGTTAGCAGGCCAAATTGGTGCAAATATCAATGTGTTCAAAGGGCACGCACTTGATCCCGTTCACAACATTGTTGGCATGAATAGCATCAATCCGTTGCGCCTTGCGGGTTCGCTCGTGGCAAGCCCCCTCGTCTTCCAAGGTGATCGAGATTTAAGCACTCACTCCAAGCCTGAAGGACAAGCGCAGAGATTGAGTCCTGTTTTTCAAAGTCCCCTGTTCCATTCGCTAGCACCATCTCATTGATCCAAATATTATGCGCTCCACCATCCTTCTGCTGTTGGTTTTGTCTGCCTGTCTGGTCAGTTGCACTCACGAGACAGACGTGACAAATGATCCTCGTTTCAAAGGCATTACCACCAAACAAGTCTATGCAAAAAAGCGGCTTCGGCTTTATGAAAACAGCTACCAGTTCAGCGAAGGTAAAGGGCATTACAAGCTTGTAGCCTTCGACGAAGGCCAGGAGAATCTGACGACTTATATTCCCGCTGGGCACCCTGTAAAACTGAGCAGAATCTATCGCATACAAAATATGGGGGGCACCTGGGAGGATCTTTATGGCGAGGTCACTTTGAACGGACAAGTTTATCCCTTTTACTATTTTTTGGGGATCACTCTTTATCCAGAAGGCTGGCGACGAATCTTTGACACTTTTGAAGTTCGTGAATGATGATGGCGAAGCCTAAACCCTTCCCCAGCTCGTCGCGAAGCTCCTCGGCTCCGCGCGGTTGCCTGCCGTGAAGATGCTCCGCCTGCTCCCGCCCCTGCCGCTGGGGCCTTCATCAAGGAGCAGGTTCGTGGTTGAATCGGAGTTTTCCAAAGAAAAACCCCACCATCCCCACCATGAGGCAGAGAAGGTGGGGTGTCGTGTCACCACCCGTTTCGATTAGGCGGCCATGTCCAGGTCGCTCCTCTCAGTCTGAATTGGAGGACTCTTCTGCTTGGCCAGCGTCTCCTGAAGACGAGGCATGGCCGAGATTGGGGATAGAGTGGTGATGCCAACCGCCCCCGGGAAGCCCCCTTGGGCTTGTGCGAAAACTGTGAATAAGAGGTTTTCTGGGGTAGGTCAGGTGTTAGGATTAGCGCAAAATGCGCACATGAACTGCCTTGGATTTTCGTTTTCGAAGGCCTACAATAAGAAAACCAAAGCCATGACGACTCTTCAAACTACCCACAGGGCGATTCGGCTGCTTCTTCTGCTTCCAGCCCTGGCTGCCACATGTTCGATGGCGGATATCATCCTCGGGGGCCCGGGTGTCCCGGCTGGAACGGTGCTGTCCACCAAGATTCCCTTCAAATTTGAATATGTGCTTCCTGACTCCTACAAGTTTGTCATGACCGGCCTGGAGGCAAAAGGCGACACGATCGGGAACACAGGGAAGGGCGACAACAAGCAGTTTCACCTTCAGGCGGTAATTTCCGACACCAATCCCGCCAAGAAAGAGCGAACGGATCATCTCTATTTCCGGGATATTACCGATTTCAATTCTTCGCCCTTGAAGACGCTTCTGGTGTCTCCTGCAGTGACGTTCAAGGCGTCCAATTACCCGATCACCATAACCATTCAATGGAGTGGCGAAGGCAGTGCTCAAAAAGCGACCGGGATTTTCAACATCCTTGGTGAGTATCAGAAGGATCCGCCCAAGCCCGTCGGGTCCCTTCACTTTGATGCGGGTGACTACATTTTGGCTGATCCAAGCGTCAAACCTTCTGGCAAGGCAACCATTTCACGCGACTGAGACGATCATGAAACACTCGAAATCCCTCTTAGCCTCGTCCCTTTTGTTGCTCGGCTTTTCTGCCTGCCATACAACGACCAAGTTGAACAGTCCTGACGCGGCTGAAGCGCGCCGTCCGTCACCGGAAAGCTTGGTTCGGCAAACTCCAAATGATTTGAATCAGCGCAGCCTGTCATCTGCGGAATCGCGCAGACAGGTGCAGCCGCTGGCGCGTGATGTGATTTCCGATGGGGAGCTCGCCGAACGCATGGCTGGCAGCGGCGGAACGGCTGCCTATGTCAAAAAGAAAGCTCAGCCCGTTGTCGGTGCTCGGCCAAAACCAGACACCTCTCCTTATACCAACTCGATTGTCTTGTCGGACGGGGAAATGTACACCCTGGTGCCGAATGGGGCGATCTTGCACCTGCCTGCACAGCTTCAGCAGTATGTCGTCGAAAAACCAGTCGGCAATTTCCTGCTCTGGCCGAGCTTTCTCGACCGCAATGAAGCATGGCTGGCAGCGCAGGAAGTTCCTTTGGACATGGCGAAAGGTGACGCGAAAGCTGCTGCACGTGTGATGAATGCACTGGTGGATCCTGGGAAGGTCTTGGTTTCTGTTTATCGCAGCAATCCGATCAGTGTTCTTGAAGAAGAACGTGCCAATCCTGACCGCAACAGGTAGACTCATGGGGATTCATGATTCGATTCGGCTGTAAATTGTTGGTTTTGATCGTTCTGACAACTTGGGTTCACGCTCAAGCCCCGCAAGCGTGGGTGCGCCAGACCGCTCTGGACACGGGGCTCATCTATGACATCCCGCTCGACCCATCCAAGGCCACCAATGACTTTACGGCGGGTCTGGAACTGGGCGAAAACGGCTCCTTGTTTCAGTTGTTCGCTGTAGGAACTGCCTGGGACAACAACATCTACCTTCTTGATTCAAAACTGCTCAAAACGTATGCGCCAAGCGCAACAGTGGAGATCCTGACCGAGGACCCGTACATCAAAGGTGATCCGGCTGGCATGAATCACGTGCATCGCACACGCGCTGACCGCCCGTTTTCAGTTTCGATCACTGTCTCAGGCTTGGTGGCTTCTGCCACTGAAGATGCTGAGCGCTACGTTTACTTTGCCTGCCATGGAATGAACTACAATTTGAATGACTACTCGGGATTGAATTCCAGTGATTATCTCATCCATGAAAGCAATCTGGAGAATGGCGTTCAACTCATAGGTCCGACCTATCATGAATTAACCTCTGAATCGCCGACCTTGGGCTGTGGAGCGCAAGTTTACCGGCTGATACGCTATGCTTCCGACGGCGTGCCTGCCACGGTTCTGGCAGAGCCTAAGCTGGAAATCTGGCCTGTGGCCTCGGCTTCCATCGAGAACATTGAGGCGGGCAAGCTTTACATCGACAAGCTGCCAGCACTGATCGTGCATCTGAATCATCTCTACCCTGATTCTCGAACATACGCCCAGATTTATAAAGGCGAGGCTGTCTTGGGAACCAGGGGAACCGTTTTAACGGGAACGGAACGGCTTTTTGGAGAGTTCTACAATGCAGGCTTTGAGGAGACGCCCACCAATGTGCCGCAGTCCGTGAAACTGACCATCACAGACCTTTCGAACTATGCCTACCGGGATGGCACGTACACCCTTGAGATCATCACGGAGACGCCTTTTTTCAACCGCAGTCCAGAACGCCTCTACCACGTGACGTTTCATGTAGATCGCATTATTTCGACGCGAGGAAACATCACGTCTGACGAGCCCTGAAGATCGGGGGTGAATTCTTCAACAGACTTGTGCCATGAAATTTTCTTCCCGACGGTGGCTCCAAAGGCAGCCGACGCAGAGCGGAAGTCTTTTGATTGAGGCATCCATAGCACTCGGCCTGGCCGTCTTCTTGGCCCTGATGAGCCTGAAGGCGTCCATGCTGGCCGTTTCAGGCAATCAGTGGACCATCATGCAGACCCTGTCTGACGCCTACATGACACGCGAAACGGCCCTCTCACACCGCGTGCCGATCGTGGAAGTGCTGGGGGCGAGCTCTTTGTGGCCGGAGTGGAGCCAGCGGACATCTCAAACGGTGAATTTGGGACGGGTGGCTGGAGGCAGATTGGTTCAAGGCGAACTCAGCCGCTTTAGAATGGAGTTGCCTTCTTCCGGCGAAGGAGAGACTAACTTGAGAATGCTCCGGCTTTACTCGGTTCTCAGTTACATGGTTGGAGACAAAAAGTATGTCAAAACTCGCTCTACGCTAAGGATGGAATGATTGCATGAAAGCACGAATGCCTGGTCGCTATGCAAATGGGTTCACACTGCTGGAGGTCTCGGTGACCATTTCCCTTTTGCTGATGCTGGCCAGTGCGCTGGTGATCATGCTCCAACAGCACATCACTTTCGTCGAGATGGCTCAGAGACAGAACTTTCTGGCCAGAGATGCTCCCCAGATTGGTTCTTTGCTTGGCAGGATTTTCAATCAAGCCGACCATGTTTTTGTCTTTGCCAGCCGCGACGATGCTGTGAGCGGCACCAATCCCACAGTCGGGGATGGCATGGCGGTTCGTTTGTTTTTTCGCGGTGCGGATCAAGCTATTCGGGTGCGGATCGTCTCCTTTGAGCAGGTTTCATCGGTCGCTCAGCTCCGCTTTTACACATACCACGCTGATGGCACTGAGACTTCCTGGGTCATTACCGACAAGATTGCCTCTGCGACCTTCAACATGAGCCAGGGAATACTCAGTGCCGTTTTGACTGGGCCAAGTGGAGAGGAAGTGACATACAGCGGAGGGCCATTATGAAGCGCAGGGCGTTGAATTCCGGGTTTGCGGCATTGCCATCAGTCACGCTGTTGGCGCTGTTCATCACCATCGGGCTGATGCTTTTGTTTCGTCAAAGCTTGATCAATCAGGATCGAGCTGCGCTTTCACAGCTGAAGCTTGATTATCAGCAGAGAGAAGATGCGCTCATGCGTGCATTGATTGCCGTCTTTCCATCCAAGGCGGTGGCCTGTATGAAAGCTGATTACGTTGAATCAGCAGATTATTCATGGAGCAAGATTTTTGAAGAAGCTGTCGGCCTGTCCGCTGCATCTGAGCGCTTGCCCCAAGTGACCTTGGATGCTCTCGGCCATGCTTCGGCCAGGAGTGCTGAAGTTGGGGCTGGCTCAACAACTGATATTACGAGCTGGATTACGTCACTCTCTGGCGTTGCTGGGAATGTGACGCCTGGGACAACTGGTTATGAAGGAGTTTTTGGCCAGGCTCCATTTGCTGGAAAGGTTCCACCTCGCTTGGCGATCTCGTCGGAGCTGCAAACCGCGGATGCGGTTCGTCCCATCATTTCAAGAAGCAAGGTTTACAGTACCCAAGAACCTGGATTGCTTGCCGATGTGGGGCATTTTCCACTCTACAATCTCATTCCATATCCCAACATTCGATTTGGGTATGGCCAGCCTGGGCAACCTTTTGTGGCGAAAAGGAACTGGTGGGCTTTCTCGGTTAATTATGGGAACTCATCGACAAGCATTCGGAAAAACTATGTTTTGTCCCTTTACGAAGTGCCGTCACAAATGCCGATTGAGGCGGCTGTCTTTGCCAATATTGGCAGGCATGGCGACGGATCTACTTGGAGCAGCAGTGAGATCAGCATTGATGGCACCATCTATGCGAAACGGCTTGCCGTAGAAGGAGCTTTTGGTGCGGATCGTCTCGCTGGGGGCAGCGAGATATCAATCACGGATCCGATAAGCCTCGGGGGAGTCAGCATTGGAAGCTCGTTTGACTCCCTGGGAGTTCGTGAGCAGCTGCAGGTGGACAGTGGAACGGATTTTCTGCCTGCAGCCCTTTCTGCCAATTCAGGGCGTCTTGCCTTCCTGCCGATTCAGGCAGGCAGGCAATACTTGGAGCGGCTGCCTGATTCCACGGCACCGACAGCCTGGCAGAACTACGCCATCGGGGCACAGCAATGCACGGTGAAGGTGGAAATGCTGTCCATGGTGGCGGTTGAGAATCAGACGCCTGTTCGCCTGCGAATCACCTATAGAAACGCTGGCGGCACATCGTCACAAACGACATTGGAGCGAGGAGTCAACTGGCCTACAGTCTTCGAGGCGGGAGGAGATGTGATGCCTTTTCAAACCGAGCTTGTTGGCAGTGCACGCTCATGCTTGACGTTCAATGCGTCCATGTTTTCGAGCTGGCTGAACAGTTTGGGCGGAGCTGACGTTTCCATCAATAACAGCATTTACTTCCAACAAGGTGGCGCCGAAGCGGACGCAACGGTGCGCGCCGCGAGCACGCCTCCCTCAATTGAGGATACATCCATCATCATTCGCGCTGGCAAGGACCTGACAGCCTTTACAAAGGGCTTGTCTCTCGTGACTCCCTTGCGGGCTTATGTTGGCGATGACTTAAACGATGTCGCAGCAAGTATTCCCGCGGGTTCGGGGCTGCCTTCGGGCTCGGTTTATTATCCGCCGCTGTCTATTTTTGCCACCGAAGTGAGGATTGGAACTACGGCTTTCACCCGTCCCATCGAGGTGATTGGGCAGCTCGGAACCTTGGCTCGTGGGGGAACTGCAGAATGGAAGCCTCTGGATTTGAAATCAGGTGCGGATGATATGGTTCATGCAGACATGATCAGCGCCCAACTTGCCCCGCTGGCGAGTCCGGCTGAACTGCCGCCCATTCATCAAATGAACTGGCTTGTTGTTGTTGAAGAGCTGCTCACCGATTAATCCAAACTTAAAATCTCATGACCGATTCAAGCGCTACAATGGTCCTTGGTGCCCTGGCTTCTTTCTATGCTGATCGCGAGATCTCTGATGTTCAAATCAGGACAAATGACCTGATTCATGTGCATACCAACAGGGGGCTTGAGATTGTAGGAGCCATGGGGCCTCAGAGTGCACCTATGGTAGCGGCTACTGCTGAAGCTCTCTTTACCAGTCAGACGACCGAGGTTTGGTCTTCAGCTGATTCAGTCAATACAGCTCAGAAAATGTGGGAGCTGCTCAAGGAGCGTCGTGTGATTGATATGAGCTGTGAGGCCGGCGTGCTTGGAGCTCCGGTGCGCATGCGTGTGCAGATTCATCTGAGTGAACATGGACTGGGCATTACCTGCCGTTGGCTTCGAGCCCGTATTTCCCAACTCGAGAACCTGGGGATTGATGCACTCATCGCCGATAGCTTGCGTGAACTGATTCAGCGCCGTTTTGGACTTGGATTGATCACAGGTCCTACGGGGTCTGGCAAGTCAACGACGCTGGCAGCCTTGCTGGATTGGGTGCGAAGAAGCTTCCAGAAACATATTGTTACAATTGAAGATCCCATTGAATACCGGTATGACACCACCATGGAGGATCCGAATCGTCCAGGCGAGTTCATCCCGTGTCCTTCGTTGGTGACTCAGCAGGAGGTTGGACGTCATACATTGAGTTATCAGAGCGGTCTCAAGGAGGTTCTGCGCAAGGCTCCGCATATCATTTTGATTGGTGAGATTCGTGACCGTAACACGATGGAAACATGCATCGAAGCTGCGCAAACGGGGCACTTTGTGCTCTCAACACTCCATACTCGTGGTGCGGTCAAGACGATCGACCGTATTCTAGAGTTCTTTCCCAAAGAGCAGCATGCCAGCATTCTGCACCGCCTTGGCGAAACGTTGACGTTTGTGCTTTCACAAGGTCTTCTCACGGGGTTCACGCGACGTGTTCTGGTGACTGAATACCTGCAGAACACGAGTGATGCAGTCTCTTCGGGAATTCGCGCCTACGATGGCAGTGCAACTTCCCTGGCTGATGCATTGCGCTACAAGGGAAACTTGCGCTGGGATGAATCTTTGAAGAGCCTCTACAGGGATGGGCACATCCCTGAAAATGTCTTCAACGCCAATTTAATGGGGTGAGGCTTGATTCAAGATTTTCTCTTTGGCCTTCAAATTCAGTTCCAGCTTTTCAAGCATGGAAGCATAATTGTTGAGTGTCGCCTTTCGGTGCAGGGGAAGGTTTTTCCACCATTCCTCGTGCTCTGAGTTCCTCATCATAAGGCGAAGCTTGAGAAGGTTGTCGTCCTGCACTTGCATGAAATGACGAATCTCTTCTTTGCGGGCTGAGTTTGGTGGAAGCGAAAAGAGATCCAGGAGACAATTTTGTGCGGCACCTATTGCTGCAAGGTGGTCAAAAAGGCCGGAGAAATGGAGATGAGCATTATTGATGCTCATCTCTGCAATCGCACGCACTGCTGACGTTTTGCCAGAAGCGCTTAATCCAGGTTCCGAGGCCAGCGTGATGTGGAGCATCTCATAAAGTTCGTAATCTCCTGGGTCTAGCTGGAATGCGAGTTTCAACCTCTCGTTTCCTGTGGCCTCAAGCTGCTTCTTCTGGGTGGTGCTGATGTCAAAAGTGCTGCTTCTCCGATGTCTCTCCGCTTCCAAGTCCTGCAACTCAGTCAGAAGCATCGTCCAGAAGTTGCTTTGATCTTTGGCTGGAGGTGAAAAGTTTTTTTCTTCTTTTGATCCGAGTCTCTTTTCAAAAGATCGCTTTGGCAGAGTCTCTGTAGAACTGCTGCTATGCCAGAAATCCCCAAGTGAAGATTTAAGGAGGCGTGACAGCAACTTCCCCAAAGGACTTCCATGGATGCCAAGACATGTTCTTGATCCATAGGGCGCTGGGCCAGTCATGCCGCTCAAGGGCAAAGCCAACCCAAGGCCAATATAAATTAATGCCGCTTTCGGAAAAGCCATAAGCTTGCAGCAATTAAGGTCACGCCTTGAAGAAACAGGGTGACCATGACTTTGACAAAAACAGATGCTTCGAGAGGGCCCATTTTAAAGACCAGCCTGTCTGTGAGATCTGCGAGATGATAATGGGGTATCGCCAGCCAGAGCGATGACAAGAATCCCCAATTGTCTTGGCCTGTGATTGGGTAAAGCCAGATGTGAGCTGTGAATCCCATCAGAAAAAGTGCCGTGGTCATCAAGCTGGCAGTGATGTGGGAAAACCGTGTGGCCAAGGATGCTGGAATGACGCTCAATGGTGCGGTGACAAGGGCATATAAAAGAACTTGTTGGATCAAAGAGGTTAACCAGAGATCGGCTTCTGCCATGCGTGACGGACTACAGCTGTATGCCATGAGCAACGTCAGGAGGATCAATGCAGAAGTTGTCCAGATAAGCACAGCCGAGGCCATTTCAAAAAGCATTCGAGGCGCTCTCATGCCCGAAACGGAAAGATGTTCGAGGATGCCTGATTTGCTAAATTGGCTGCCAATACGTGCTGATTGGTAGGGAAGCCATGTGGCTGCAACCGCCCAGAGATAGATCCAGCAAGCCTGAACTCGGGCAGGTTGTAGCAGGCGGGGATTTTCATCCCAAGGAGTGAGCCATGGACTAAACCATGAAAAAAGAAGGCCTGCTGCAAGTAGCAACCAGCAACTGCCGCGTGCCAGCAGGCTGGAGAGAGCTAGACGCATTAACGGGCAGCGGTTCAGGCTATTCATCTACTGGTGTAACTGTCGGTAAGTCTCCGTTAATGAACACCCATTGGCGGTGTCGACTTTGATGAGCCTGCCATTCGATATCGTGGTCAAGGAATCGGCCTGCTGCATTGACGCTAGTTCATGGGTGACTACCCACCGCAAAATGTGGCGGGGGGAATTCGACCATAATTCAGATATTTTGGAACACGTTTCCATGTCGATGCCGGCTAGCGGTTCATCCATCAGAAGGATCGTTCCTTCCTTGCGGAATCGCACCTTGGCTTCTGCTAGGATTAAAATCGCCTTCTGGCGGTTTCCGCGTGAGAGCTCTCCAAATCTCTTCTGAACGTCTAGGCCGATGTCATCGGAAAGCTGAAGCGCGTAATTCAGGGCGTCTTTTCGAAAAAGGGCAGAGAAGAGCATGTGCACTCTCACTTCGTCATCCGCACGAATATAGTCAGAGAAATATTCGATTCTTCCACTCGTGGTCACTCTGCCTGACAGTAAGGGAGAGAGTCCTGCAACGCTTCTTAAGAGTGTGCTTTTTCCAAGTCCGTTGGGTGCGACAATCAGATGAAGGCCATGTTCCAGGTGTATCGGATCAGAACATTCGCACAAGAAGGATGCCTTGGATGAAATTCCCAGACGAGTGCCTGCAGAAAATTGAATGCTAGGCGTGCAGTTTGCTGAATGTGATGTCGTCATCTCTGCAGCATGCTATTTGCCAAGATCCCATAAGCCGTCGTCACTCTTGCCTGATGGGTCATAAACTGCTCCTGAACTCAACAGACGAGGTGGCATGGTTGAATGATCTATGGTCAGCGATTCATTTGAAAGGCCTGTTACTGCAGGAATGGAAGACCAGCCTTGCGGCAGGTAAGGAACAAGCAGTTCGGCGGTTACATCACTCATTGAACTGGTGGGATGATCGGCCATGTAGGACCGCTGCGCCGCATAGACTGCCTGCAAGGCCAAAGAAGCATCTTTTCCAGCCTGCCAGTTTCGCACGGTAACAACACTGATGCCGACAAAGGTCGTGAGTGCCAGAATCAAGCCTATGACCAGGCATACCTCGATCAGAGTGAAACCTCTTGCTGCGGTTAAGCGAAGATGTTCGTTACTTCCCATCACTGTTTTGGTTCCGTTGGTGGAACGGCTTGTGAACGAATGATTCGAACTCTCTGAAAGGGCGATTTGGAGGTGACCTCTTCCGAATTCATCTTGCTCGGCACTGTTGGCGCAGCTGCCTCTGGAAGTAAATTTTTGACCATCTCTTTGGGCATGTTCTCCTTCCGGTAAATAAAGCGGATGATGGCTTGTTCTTTTGTGGTGACCGCTTTTGCCTGAGCGCTGCCAGCCGGTTTAGTTGCCATAGGCGGCCTGATCTGCCCACTTGGCATCGGAGTGCGAGGGATTGGGCGCGGAACTAGTTTGGGGGCGTCTGAACCTCGCGCATGAAAAGCAACACATCCCATGCTCATGATGAGGCCCAAAGCTTTAAGCGAAGGATGAGGAAGCATCGAACGGAAGGATTACATGTTGCCTGACTGCATCATTCTCGGCCCCATCAGGAAGATGGGAAGCATCGCGCCAGCAAATACAAAGCCAATGATTACAACTGCTATGGCGAGGGTGATGAAGTTGATGATCTGAGTGAAGTCTGCCATCACCGCCTCAGTGTCTTCTTCATAAATGTCTCGCAGCAGTTCCAGTTGTTGTGCCAACGAGGCCGATTTTTCACCGATTCCAATCATGTGAGTAATCTGTGGATCGAGATCTGCATGGCGCTTCAAGGCATCAGCAAAAGGAACTCCAGTCGTTTCGAAGACTTGAGCAGCTTTTATGAATCCTTCATACATCGGAGTGCCCTGCACGACACGTGAAGCGAGAGTGGATGCTTTTCCAAGGTCAACCCCATTCGCGTAAAGCATCTGAAGGGTGCCTATGTAAGCGCTTTGCCTCAAGCCTTTGACAAGCTTGGAGAGAATGTTCCAATGAGCCATTCCGAACTTCAAGAGTTTGCCGCGAAATGCCGCAGACCGAAACAGGCTGACAATCAATGTGACCAAAGCGGCCACAAAAATGGGCCAGACTGCCTGGACAAAATGACTGAAAGCAAAAATTCCCTTTGAGAGTGGGTCAGGCTCCATGTGAACGCTGGCCAGGGTATCTTCAACCTGTGCCACGACATAAACCTGAGAATAAATGAAGAGGCCTATCTGGAACAGAATGACAATCGAAGGGACCATGATCGCTGAGCGGAGCTTGCTCGAAAACATGACCTCAATCTTGATCCGTCGAGCAAGTGAACTGAAAGCCTGGGCAAGCTGCCCGGCATTCGAACCTGCCTCGATGATCGTGATGATCATGCTGTCGAATTTTTGCTCTTTGGCGAAAGCGACATTTACAGGCACTCCTGTTTCCAACCTGTTTCTAATGTTAACGAGACAGGCACGCAAATTAGGCTCTGGTAGGCCTTGGGCATAATACAAAAGAGCGTCCGAAGTGCTGATATTGGCTTTGTGGAGTGAAGCCAGTCCACGAAACAGTTTGATGAGTTCCTTCTTGGACAGCTGTTTATCTGATTTTTTGTCACGTGCTTCTGAACCAACCTGCTTGACGAGCGCCACCCTGAATCCGGCCTGTGTAGCGTTGTTAGCTGCCTGCTCACGCGTTGCCGCATCGACCTCAACGATCTTTGAGACGTTGGGGGAATCGAGTTTACGTAGCGTGACCTGATAGACGCTCATCGGAGTTTATGCATCGTAAGTCATGTCGAGCTGCTTACGCAATGCTTCGAGATCAGTTTTTCCCTCTGCCAGTAGCCGCAGGCCATTGTCTCTCATGGAAGGCACCTTGCTATCTCTTCGAACCTGCTGTTCCAGTTCAAATGGAGTGATGTCGCCCTTGGCCAGTGCATCGCCTACAGCAGGACTGATGGGCAGAATCTCCAAGATGGCAGTGCGTCCAGAATAGCCTGTCCCTTTGCATTCGGGACAGCCACCAACCCGATGCACATAAACCGGTCGGTTTGCCCACGAGGCGTCGAGATGAAACATGCGAATGTCATGTTCAGAAACGCCATCAGCCTTTTCCTTGCAAGATGCGCAGAGCACTTTGACCAAGCGTTGCGCGCATGCCGCCTTCAATGTCTGTGCGATTTTCCACCTTTCAGTGCCCAATTGCTGAAACCGTTCGATGACAAGTGAGGCTCGCGGGGTGTGGATTGTAGTAAGGACCTTGTGCCCAGTGATCGCTGCTTCGATGGCCAGTTCGGCAGATTCACGGTCACGAACTTCGCCCATCATGATCACATCTGGGTCTGACCTCATGAAGCTGCTGATCATCGGCTTAAACTCGGATGAATCGCGCAAGTCACAGTGGGTAACGCCTGGGATTTCATCCTCCACAGGGTTTTCCAGAGTCAGAATATTGTCCTCGGCATGATTTAGCTCTCGCAACATGGCATTGAGAGTCGTCGACTTTCCGCAGCCTGTTGGTCCTGACATGACAATGATGCCGGAAGGAACTGCCATAGCCTTTTCGAGTTGGAAAAGCGTTTCCTTGTCAAAGGCGAGCGTCCCCATCCCCAGGCGTGCTTCCAGATGGGTCTTGTCCAGCAACCTCATCGTGATGTGATATCCACGATAAGTGCGATGCCGCTCATAGCGAATACCAACAGAACGACCATAGTAGATCGCGGTGAACCTTCCTGAAATGCCCGGGCGCTTGTTGCGCTCTTCGGGAGAAAGACGCATCAAGTTCAGCAGGAAGGCATCGACACGATCCCTCAATTTGAGCGGCATATCCACGCGCTGACGAAGGTCGCCATCCACCCGGAAGCAATATTGGAAGTTCAGCTTCTCAGTTTTGATATGGATGTCAGAAGCTCGTTGCTTGATGGCATCTGCCACCATGCCGGCGACTAGCTGGGCAATTGGCTCCTCGTATTCCTGGGTTACGTCGAAATCGAGATTGTCCTCTGCAAACTCATCGACCTGAACTGCCTCAAGAGCTGCGCGGCTTGGCCCAGATGAATTGGAGACACTTTCAATGATCGCCGAGATTTCTGAAGGAAGCGTGACGATTTTAAAGGGTTCCTCATCAGGATAGTGTGTGGCACAGTAATCATCCGCACGAAAATCCCAGGGATCGGCCACTGCCAGCAGGATCCGGCCGTTAGACCGTCTGAGCGGCACGAACATCTCCTTTGAAAGCACGGCCGGATCTCCCTGGCGAACTATTTCAGGGTCTGCAAGTTCGCGGATCGAGGCAAATGCAGGGTTTCTTGAAGAATAACCAACGGCTCCAAGAATCCGCTTTTTTGACGACATTTTGACCAATTCATCGTCAGACACGTTCTGACCATCATGAGCCAGGGAGCGCAGCTGAGATACAACCAGCTTTTGAATTGTTTCATTGAATTCAATGCCAAGGGTCAAATTCATGATTTGAAATGATGGCTGGACAAGCTGTTCCAGGTTGGGACATCAACCATGAAGGTGAATATGAATGGAACTTCGTTGGCTGGATCTTTTGAGATCAGGTGCTTCAGCCATGCGCTGGCAATCAGGACGGAGAGTGGATTGATTGAGGCTAGCTGCAAAACACTGAAATCACTGTTGGCCAGCACTGAAACATCAAGCCAGTTACAAATAGGCTGCAAATCAGGGTGATTATTGAAAAAGGCCGCACCTCCATTTCGAAGGTGTCCGAAGTTCCAGTAGTGAGGCACCGAACCTAGCTGTTCTCGGAGGCATTTTTGGATCCTGCCGATTTCCTGTTCCATGGTGTCCGAGCTCTCATGAGCCAGCCTGGTGGCCAGGAAAGCAATAAACTCTGATGATGGGGAGTCGGGACTCAAAGTCTGTGTATACTCTTCAAGGCAAGACTCAGCGTCATTGCTGGACAGCAACCCAGATTTCACCAGAAGTCGAAGGCAGTGAGCTGCTGAATGGTGCAGTAATTCAGCAATCTCCTTATAGCTGGTATCTGCAGCTCCAGTGGCGGGAAACGAAACGTTCGTGATGCGTTCTGAGGGCATGGATGCGTTTCTTTACCGCGCAGCTGCTTTTGCGGGCGTGACTGACTCTTTGGGCTTTTTGCTGAAAATCTTTCGAAGCCATCCACTACTGGACGCCTCTCTCAGCTGAGGAAGATCTTTGTTTTCATTTTGCCACTCGGGTGGGGGCAAAAGACTGTCATTGGGAAATTCAGTCACCTGTTTCATTCGGTCGTTCACGCCCATCACTTCGCTGGTTTCGCCGGCATCATAAACACTTGGGGTAATGATGAAGACCAAGCTGACCTGCTCCATCTGTTTGGAATTACTGCGGAAGAGTTTATTGACCAGAGGTATGGCGCTCAGCACTGGCACACGGTTGCTGCCGTTGGAGTCGCTGTAATCATAGAAGCCTCCCAGAAACAGAGACTGTCCACTTGGAATACGACTTATGGCCTCGACTGTCGATTCACTGACGCGCGGGTATGAGTTGCTTGCGATATTCGAAGTGCCGCGGCCTGAAATAAGTTCGACAATCTTTGCCACCCTTGGGCGCAGTTTCATGCGCACCGTGCCATCTGGAAGCAGTGTAGGGGTCACTGCCAATGTTACGCCGATTTCCCGGCTTTTTTCGGGCTTGTCTGAGGCGTCTGGATCATCCTCATCAATCTTGTAACGGACTTCTTCGTTGATCGTCTGACCGGCTGTGGTCTGAGCAATGTTGGAAGTAATGATCGGAAATCGATCTACAATGGAAATGACCCCCTGTTCATTGTCCTCTGTGATGATGGTTGGGCAAGCCTCCTGGCTGACCAAATCTGCTTCTTCCAATGCGCGGACGATTGCCTGAGCTTTGATGGGGTCAAATACCAGTCCACTGCCTCCAGTATAGGTCTTGCTGATGGTTGAAACGACAGCTTCTGCACGCCCTGCCTTGGTAATGGTGCTGGTGTTTGGCAGGTTGAAAAGAGCATTCAGGCTTTGCGTGATATTCACGCTGGTTCCGAGGTCGCCAAGTGCATTACTCCAATCAACACCAGTCTGTCTGCCACCACTTCGTTTGACCCTGAGAACACGCACATTGACCATGATCTGCTGCTTAGGTCTGTCGAGTTGTTCGAGCAACGCAGTTACTCTCTGCAGTTTCACCTTGTTGTCTGTGATCAAGAGTGTGTTGGTCTTCTCTTCGAACTCAATGATACCAACTTCTTTGGTTAGTAATGGCTTGATGATGCTCTTCAGTTTCTCGAAATCTGCAACGCCCGAAGTGGAGCCCCCTGGGCTGGTACCTGCATTAGGGTCGGCTGGGGCGGCACTGGACTTGGTCAGAGGCGAACCGCGAAGGTACTTCAGAGGATAACCCATCACCTCCACGGGAAGTTTCATCTGCTGCTGTTCTGTGACGAGAGATATCGTGGAGCCCTGTTCATAAACACTCACTCCGTACACAATCGCGAGTTCTTCCATCTGTTTCCTGGGATCATCGATTTGGATGTGCCCGGTTACCATGTACTCGGGGGAAGTGAGTTCGTTGTTGTGGAAAAACTGCAGGCCAGCTCTTCTGGCTAGATACTGGAAGACTTCGTTGAGTGGGGCGCTTTCAATCCAATAGCCATCCTCTGAAGCTTGAGGAAGGTTTTGTAGCGAGCTTGGATTGCTCTTGGGTGGCTGTGAAACGGAGTCGTTTTGTGGCGGAACCAATTTGGGCGCAGCTGCTGTGCTTGAGGTCGAAGTCTCCTGCCCATCCACAAAAAGAGGGATGAAGGTCAGTAAGACGCAAAAAGTGACCAGCTGTCGGGTTATCATTTTCTTTTGGACGTAGTCGCTTCAATGGGGGTCATTTTATCAACCAAGGGAGATGCAGCCTCCCTCATGGGCTCAATCAAGAGATTGGGCACAACGGAGTGCTGCAAGACGCCGGTTTCCTTGCGTTGAATGTCATGGAAAATGATCTGGCTGGCTCCGACTTCGATCAACTGTGCCTGGAATAACTGATCCCTGAAAGAAAGTTCGAGCACGTCCCCCACAAAAGCATTCCGTCCTCCGATCAGGATTTCCTTCTGCGCGAGATTTACGCCATTAATTTTCAGGGTCTGCAAAGCCTGATTCAAGGTGACTCGTGCTGTTGCCCGCGGCTCAATGTCTTCCACGATGGGTTTGACTTCATCAGTCGGGTAAGTTTCCAACCCGAAGGGATCTTGGTTGCGAAGGCGTGAACTCAGTTTTTCTGCAGATAACTCAATGTCTGCCGCTTTTGGCAGGATGGTGTTTATTGGCATCAAGCCCGAAGTATCATTGCCAACGAAAAGGTTCGTTCGTTTTGGCTCTGTGGTTTTGCTTCTATCCGTTGCCTGCGAGTAGGCACTGAAAGCCGTCATGGCCAAGAGAAGGGTGAATGCCAGTTTCCTCATTTCACCCCCTCCTCTGATTTCCAGCAAGTGTGAGTGGTTTCCATGAGGAGACTCTCCTTGCGATTCAGCACAGAATCAGTTTTTCGGCTGATCTTGAGTTCTTCCAAAACGGCTTGAGGCAAAAGTGATTCCACTTGGAACATAGCTTCCTGCATGGGGCCGAGCCCCCCGGATAAAGTACTTTTGACTCTAGCCAAGCTTGTTTTGACGCTTCGACCTAAGTTGCCGCGATCCAGAGGGAAAACGAGGCTGTTTCTGTCCAATTCATACTCTTTATATTTGGACAGCAGTCTGTCGAGAATCTTGGTAAAGAGCAGTCCTGGGTCTGCTTGAAGCAGCTTCTTTTGATCTTCGAAGGTCTTCCTTCTTGGCGCGTTTTGAGCTTCTAACTTTTTGATGGCATCCTGACGGGCCAGGTATTCCTGGTAAATCTCACTCTTGGTGTCACGGATGCTCCGAATTTTCGCAATGCCGTAGAACGAGATGCCCAACAGCAGCAGATTAAATATGACTGGCGGAATGATTCCAGTGCGGATGATCGGGGTTGTGTAGGCGGTCATCGTTTAGAACGGCTTGTCAACCGGTAGGGCCAAAGGGTCTTTTTCGCTTATAGCCTGAGTTATAGTCGCTTCGAAGCTAAAAGGGAAGGCTACAGTAGGGTCGCGCACCACGTCTGAAGAACTGGCCTGCGGGTCAAAGCGGCTATTGCGGGACTGGGTTAATGTCACAGTCAGGAGACGTGTGGAATCTGGAAGGAAACTGGTGTCGCCCGTGTTCTTGGCTACTTTTTCAAAAAACGTCGTCAGGCCACGCTGGCTGTTCAAGTCGCTCAACAGTGCTAGGCCCTTTGATTGAATGAGGCCCTTCAGGGTCCAAGTGCGCAACATACCAAGGTGTGTTGGAGTTGGTCCCTTGCCGCTGGGCCGTGCGCTTTTATCCGAGTCAAGCTGGTAGCTGAAACGCTCCAGGCGAACGCCAGAGTCTTCCGGAAACAGCTGATACAAAAACTCGAGGTTGGCCCAGCCATGAGAGCGTGGTTTCAGTAAATGAGTTGTTTGTTCAATTTGGCGGCTTTCTACGATCAATTTGGCGTTGGTTTCCTCCGCCTTCTTGACTTGTTCTGGCGTCAGTTTCCAGGATGGATGATTCATCGCGGTAAACAGCAGGTAACCGCCATAGCCAGCAAGGCTGAGGATGACTGCGAGCATCATGCCAATCCCCCAACGCGCCAACTTCATCAGTCTGAAATCCCCAAGGGAAGGGTACAGTGCATCAATTTTGGCTGTGTTGAAGTAGCTTTGCTTTGCCGCCCAGCTCCATAAGTGACCAAAAGTCGCTGATTTGCTGAAAAACGAACCGCTTGCTGCCATCTGTTTTGCGCTGGCCGAGTCATAGATCAAGAACTCAAGTCGTCTGCCAGGGATTGAGGCCAAGTCTTTGTGATCAGAAAGATCTATGGAGTCTACACGAAAGGTTCTTCCATGCGGCGAGGCTGGATCCAGTTCATTTTTGATGGCCTTGATGATCTGAGCGTTGGAGCCAACCACGAAAACACTTGGGCTTTCATCAATTCCCACCATCTCGGCTCGAACGGACATGTTCCACAGGATTTCTCCAAGCCCCACCGGGATTGGAATATCGCTGCGATGAGACAAGCTGCGCGCGGTGACCAAGTCGCCTGCTGCATTAAGCAGAAAAACGGCCGTGAACTTCAGATAGGGCATGACGACCAGAGAGCCCTGTGAAGTTGGCGAATAGACGGTTGGGATCGCAGCCAGCGCTTCGATAGGCGCAGAAGTGATCGAAACTCTAACTGGAATGCTTGCGTTCTCCCCAGCAGCGATCAGTTTTTGAAGAAAAGATTCACGATTTCGGGAAATTGTGACAGCAGAGCATCTGCTATGACTGGGTTTGGCACCAGGGAAGGGAAGCAAACGCCACGAAGTCAGTTCATCGGATACTTTTTTGTCTTCAAGAACTTCCAGCGGCTGATCAATCAAATTGTAGCGCAGGATTTGCAAATCTTCGGATGAAGCAGCAGGAGCAGTGTTTTCATCCAGCTTGGAAAGAGCGAATTCGTCTGCAATGTGAAGAATCACACCCATCGCCTTGGGTTTGCATCCAAAGACTGCAGGCGAGAGCGCTGCTGCCAGTAATTGTTCGACATTTTCTGATGTCGTCAACGTTGCCAGCGGCAAGGCTGGTCCTGTTCGCCAAGTGTGATCTTTCAATGACAAAGCGGCAGAGAGGACATCTCTGCCGCCTTCAAACCAAAGGTGCCACTGAAGATCAAGATTGTCCGCAGACTGGTACCAGTTTGGATCGCCCGAAGAACGATCGTTTCTGGAGTAAAGTAACTTCGCCTGACGGTAAGCGTCAGCCGGACTGAGCAAGGTTGGATCTGTGAGAGAGATCACAGCATAGCATCAGGCAAAATTTACCTACAACTCACCAGTCGGTGGTATCACCTGCAGCGAGCACGTGGGTCGTGTCACCATCGACATGGTTACAGTTGCCGTAAGGCGTACCCACTGCGGGAACTGTTCCAGTCCAAGTGTAGGTGCCGCCAGCAGGGCAGACAGGCTCAGAATTGACCATCTTTCCGCTGCCAAAAACGTCAGTTGAAGCAAGTGTGGCTCCAATTGCGAGGTTCTGCATGTTGGCAGCGCCCCGAATGGCTTTTTGCACGGCGGCAAGCTGCATCTTGCATTTAGCTTTATCAGCTCCTTTTCTGTAGCTGCCGATCCCGACGAATGCGACAGCAATGAGTCCCAGAAGCAATGCGATTACCAAGCTGATTTCGATCAGCGTGAAACCCTTGTTATGAGATTTTTTAGTAATGATATTTAGTTTCATCGTCTTTGAATTGGGTTGTCATCATCATTCCACAGAAGGGAATTATGATTGATAAATTCAAAGCTGCGGCCCTGCTGCTTCTTTGTCAATTCTGAAAGTTTATTCGAAGGAGTTCAAGGCAAGGGAGGTGGAATGCAACACAATGAAAGGTTAGTTAATTCACTTGTGTGTGAGGCGAAATTTTCGTTTTCATGGCTTGGCTGAGTGGGGCGTCTGAGCTGAATATTTAAAAATTGGCTAGAGTTGATTGGGTTTTTAAAACTTGGTTTAGGGAAAGGGTGATGCGGCTCTTGCACCTCAGGCGATCAAGCCACTCTTGGGGGATTCCTTCCATCCCATGAATGGCTCCCATCCAAGCGCCCAACATCGCGGCTCTAGCAGCGCAATCGCCACCTGCTCTGACCGTCTGTAAGATGCCTTTGGTGAAGTCCTGGTGATGCAGCAAGCCTGCATGAAGCGCAGATGGGAAGCTTTGGGAAAGTCCACAGCTTTGCCCAAAACGTCCAGTCGCCGTAATGACATCCAAACCGCGCAGCATGTGTGCAAACTCGAAGTAATCGGAGCCGTCACATGACACATGGGGTGATTTTCTGGTCATTTCGAAAGCTTGTGGAAAATCAGAGCCATTTAGCAGGTGTTCAAGCAAGACAGCGTGGGCTGAAGCACAACCCAGTGCAAGTGGGTGACTTTGTACTACGAGGGTGAGTTGTCGCACTGCAGACAGCAACTCTTCCGTGGGGCGTTGATGATAGGCGACAACAAGTGGCGCGAGCCGACTGATCGTGGCAGGCTGATCGTCCTGAGCACTAACCTGGAACTGTTTTGGCGACTCACGGGAATCTTCCAGCATCCTGCGCGTGGTGCTGTCCACATAGCTTTTGCAGACTTCACTGCCGAAGTAGCTTGCAATGCGCATTTCGAAGTCGCGTTCCCGAAACTCGCTGCCACAGGCTGCCAATGACTCCAGCAGAAGAAGTGCAGCATCACCATAGTGGGTTTGATCGCCACTCTGCTTGCCGGCGTGGTAATGGCCTGCGTGAGGTTCCTCAAATCCTTGAATTCCATAGGGGAAGCGTGTGGCGAGTTCGTCTAGATCATAAATCCAGTGAGCACCAAGTGCTGCGGCATCACCAATAAATTGTCCCCACACGGCGGCTCTCAACCTGGATTCAAGAGTTGGCATAAAAATAGTCTTCTGATTGCTTACCACAGATACTCTAGATGCTTCATTAACAACGAATCAGATGAAATTTATGAAGCTTCGTCTTTGGAGCGTTTTGCCCGCAGTGGAATGGTGCAGGCCTGTCATTGAGCTCTCTGATCGCTCGAAAGTTCATGCCAAGTGCCTCCCAAGCTCGTAATTGACGAAAGAATTACACTGCGCGAGGGGAGGTTAGCGCTTCCTGTCGCGCCCGAGACCTTCTAATCTCATTTTGAGTCAATGACCGCTGCTCCTCCAACTGCCGACGCCCCTGTATTCCCCTTCGAACTTATTCGAGAGGACTTGCAAAGCGTGGAGTCAGCCATTCTGGAGCAGGCTGCTGCCTTTGATCCTGCTGTTGAGGGTTATGTAAAGTACGTTTGTCAGGCTGCTGGCAAGAGGATTCGTCCGGCTCTGGCCTTAATGGCTGGTGGAGCCACAGGAGAAAAAACTCAGCAACATACCCGGCTCTCTGTCATCCTTGAGCTCGTTCACATTGCCTCTCTAGTCCACGATGACATCATGGATGGGGCGGTGACACGACGTGGCCTGCCAACCGCTGCTGCAAAATGGGGCAGTGCCCTGAGTGTGTTGTTGGGTGATGCGTTGTTTGCTTACGCGTTAGAGCTGGCAACTGAGTTTGATGACACCGAAGTTTGTCGCCAAATCGCCAAAGCTTCGCGAGACGTATGCAGCGGCGAAATTCTGCAGACTCAGCGTCGGTTTGACCTGAATTTATCCATTCCTGAGTATCTCCGGATGATCGAAATGAAGACCGCTGCTCTTTTTGCGGCAGCGGCCGGGCTTGGTGCAAGGCTGAACGGAGTCTCAGACGCCGTTGAAAAGGCTTTGCATGGCTTCGGCATGAAACTCGGGACAGTGTATCAAATCTATGATGACTGTCTCGATCTCGTTGGCGATGAGAAGAAGGCAGGTAAAACCCTGCGCACGGACTTGGCTAAAGGTAAGCTGACTCTTCCCATCCTCTATTTGCTGATGGAGGCGACAGATGCACAGAAGCAGAAGCTCAACCGGATGCTTCTTCAAGGGGAGCCAATGGACACAGACATCCTGGCGGGCATTGCTGATTACGAGGGTGCTATTGAGCGAGCGGTCAAATTCGCCCAAGACATGTTGATTGAGGCAGAAGCGGAACTGGTTTGTCTTGATGAATCACCTTACAAGACGGCCTTTCTCGGGATTGCCGCCTATTTGAGAGGGCTGCTGGCAAACTGTGTCGTGCTATTGAGGTAGCCGCAGTTCATCTTGGGGCGAGAGCGATTTGGATTTGAAAGCCCGGGCTTGATCCTCCGTGCTCCGGTGTCACAATAGCCCACCCAACCATGCGCTGTCCTAAATGCGGAAGTTCCCAGGATAAAGTCATCGACTCCAGAGAGGCGCGGGAGGGACACGCCATTCGTCGTCGCAGGGAATGCATGCGGTGCAATTTCCGCTTTACCACCTATGAGATTGTTGAACGGGAGGAGTTGCGTGTGGTGAAGCGCAATGGTGCCCGGCAGAGCTTTGACCGTGAGAAGCTGTTGTCCGGCCTTCGCAAAGCCTGTGAAAAGCGCCCGGTGAAAATGGAACAGCTCGAGCAGCTAGTGGATGACATCGCCAACGAGCTTGAGGAGGAGGGCTATCGCGAAATTCCTTCCACCGTGATTGGAGCAAAAGTCATGCGCAAGCTCGAAGCCATCGATCATGTGGCTTATGTCCGATATGCCTCTGTGTACCGACAGTTTGAAGACGTTGGTGAATTCATAGATGAGATCAAATCCCTGGACCGCCGTCGTGCGCGAGAAAATGATGATCAGGAACAGCTTTTTCGGTAGTTTTTAAGCATGTCTGAAAAGACCATTTTTCAAAAGATCATCAATCGTGAAATTCCTGCGCCTCTTGTTTACGAGGATGAGCACGTGGCGGCATTCAACGACATCAATCCGCAGGCTCCGGTTCATGTCCTGATCGTTCCCAAGAAGGTGATCCCCAGGGTGGGAGAGGCGTCTGAGGCTGATCAGGCTGTTCTTGGAGGGCTGCTTGTGGCTGCAGGTAAAATTGCGGACAGCCTTGGACTGAAGGATTGCTCCAAGGGCTTTCGGCTTGTCATCAACCATGGAAAAGATGCGGGAGAGACCGTGCCTCATCTTCATGTTCACTTGCTGGCCGGCCGGGCTCTGGAATGGCCTCCTGGCTAAAAAATCTTGCCCTCAGCTCGCAACCTGAGGCTGGCCTGGAGGTTATAAACCTCTGTCATGGAACCGTTCACACCCAACGACCCGCTATGGGGCCTGCTCGGCAAGGGCAGGCAAGCAAGGCCTCGGCCCAATTTTGTCCAGAACGTGGTTCGCGCTGCTCGTCAGACACCTCAAGAGAGGGGCCTGATGGCTTCGCTCCATGCGTGGTGGTGGCATCAAAAGGCTTCACCGGCAGGTCTGGCCTGGGCGGCAACAGCAGCGATTGTAGTTTTCGTGTCGGTTTCCTGGTCTTTGCTGCCCGATTCCGGGCTGCAAGTCACTGAAAAGAACAAGCAGCCTGTGCCAGATACAGCCATCCTGACGGAGGCTGATTTCCTGGTGCCTGAGTTTGAGGCCGAGTGGAAGAATCTGGAGCAGATGGGAGATCTCCTGGCGGTGCAGGATACCTCCCAAATGACAGATCGTGAAATTCACATGCTGCTTTACTGACCTACACAGTAAAGCTTGTCCTGGGTGCGGATGTACAAGCATCCATTGGAGACGGCCACACTGCTGCGGCAGCTTGCTGCATCACCGTTCGGTTTGCTGCCGTCTCCCATTTCATTGACGCTCAAGAGTTCAAAGCTGTCTCCGCCAGCTTTGACCACATAAACATCACCCCAGAAGTTGGTGGCGTAGATTTTCCCGTCTGCCACGGTCGGGCTGCTCTCGAATTTAGATTTGCTTCCTGTGTCGCCCGTCCAAATGACTTTTCCTGTCTTAGGTTCCACCCGGCTGATGGTTCGACGGTCACTGTCGAGAACGTAGAAGCTGCCTTCATAGAATGCAGGTGTGGAGACATCACTGGAAACGACTTTGGAATCGCTGGTCCAGAGAGGCGCCACATCCTTGCCCTGAGCATTTAGTGAGAGGGCAAAAACCGGTGATTTCTTGGGGGCGCAGACCAGTGCGACACCCTCTCCCACCACAGGAGAAGGAACGAGGCGGTAAAACTTGTTGTAGCTTTCCCCAAGCGGGTTCCAGGTGGCAATGCGTGCATATTCTGCTCCCGTGGATGCATCATGCAGGCTCAGAGTGTCTCCACCCGAGATGAGCATCACACGCTTGCCGCCATGATCACAAAAGACGGGGGTGCTGAAGGATTCCAGAGATTCAACCTGGGAATGGGTCGGACGGATATGGTGCCAGATGTCGTCTC
>CALDGV010000396.1 GCA_937941745.1 uncultured Prosthecobacter sp.
GCCTCCAAAAGGCGTCCTGCCGTGCAGGCCGTGTTTTGCATTGATGTTCGTTCTGAAGTCATGCGCAGGTCTCTGGAGGCGCTTTCGCAGAAAATTGAAACACTTGGCTTTGCGGGGTTCTTTGGTCTGCCCATCGAATACATCCCTTTTGGCCGCAGGCATGGCTCCGCCCAGTGTCCCGTGCTCCTGAAGCCAGCCTTCAAAGTGCAGGAGCATCTGGCTGATGCCACGCCTGTGCAGGAAAAGAAGATGCTCCGCCGTCTTCAGCTTGGCCGGCGGGTGAAGCATTCGTGGAATGCCTTCAAAACGTCCGCAGTGAGTTGTTTTTCTTTCGTGGAGACGGCTGGCCTGGGGGCTTCCTGGAGCCTGATTCAGGATACATTCGGCCTGCGACTTCCCACGTCTCTTTCACAGAAGCGGCTGACACCTCATCTGGGACATCATCATGGACACGCTGAAATGGGCATTGCGGAGGAGGATCAGGTCAGGCTGGCGTTCGGAATGCTGAAAAGCATGGGGCTGACAAGCTGCTTTGCCAGACTGGTGGTTCTTTGCGGTCATGGCAGCAGCACGGTCAATAATCCTTATGGCTCCAGCCTGGATTGTGGGGCCTGTGGCGGTCATGCCGGCGAGGCCAACGCACGGGTAGGTGCCATGATCCTGAACCAGAAGCACGTCCGTAAGGCGCTTGTCCGTGAACACGGGATTCACATCCCGGATGATACCTGCTTCCTGGCGGGGCTGCATGACACGACCACCGATGAGATCCACCTCTACGACACCTGTGAGCTTCCGGAGAGCCACGAGGCAGATCTTCAGGAGCTTCAGCTCTGGCTTGGGCAGGCTGCCATGCTCAACCGGCGGCAGCGGGCTCCCAAGCTCGGCCTTGCTGGAATCGCTTCGGAGGAGATCGACAGCCTGGTCAAACAGCGCGGCCAGGACTGGAGCCAGGTCCGTCCTGAATGGGGGTTGGCTGGAAATGCAGCCTTTGTCGTCGCTCCCAGGGAGCGCACAAAGTCCCTCAATCTGGGTGGCCGCGTGTTTCTGCACAACTACAACCATGCCGCAGATGCCGATCTCTCGACGCTGGAACTGATCATGACCGCCCCCATGATCGTCACCAACTGGATCAACCTGCAGTATTTCGCCTCCAGCGTGAACAACGCTCGTTGGGGCAGCGGCAACAAGGCGATCCACAATGTGGTCGGCACCTTTGGCGTTCAGCAGGGGAACGGCGGAGACCTGCAAATGGGTTTGCCTCTTCAATCCCTGCATGACGGCGAGACGGCCGTCCATGAACCTCTTCGTCTTACGGTCATCATTGAAGCTCCTCGCGAGGCCATCTCAGGCATCATCGCCAAGCATGAGCCTGTGCGTCAGCTGGTGGACAATGGCTGGCTGCACTTGATGGCGATGGAAAACGAGGGGCAAGCCATCTTCCGCTGCCTTTCAGGACAAAATTGGCTGCCGGCTTAACATCGTTCTTCGAGGTGGTTCTGCACTCTCCCGGTCTGCTCATAGAGCGTTCGGGCTGAGTGCAGGATGGCCTTGATCGGGAAACAGCCAGCTATCGGCTGTTTTTTTGTTCAACTTTTGAGAGGGACTTCGAGCTTTGTCTAAATTAAACAAAACATGAACAAGGCGAGGTTTTTGCCGCCGATGTTTCAAGTTTCACTGGTCAAAGTCAGACAAAAACTTTGACAAGTTAGACATAAATGTCCATTGTCCACACGGTTAGGTTTGTTTGTCCAAAATTACCCCCATTCCATTATGACTGAAGCAGAAGCTATCTCCGAAGCCCAGATTCAGGAAGACATTCAACTCATCCAGAGGATCGCAGAACGCGATTCCTCGGCCTATCGGGCGTTTTATCAGAAGTATTCAGGGCTGATTTTTGCCTCCATTTCAAATGTCCTGAATGATCACCACGACACTGAGGATGTGATGCAGGAAGTCCTGGTGCAACTTTGGAACAAGGCGCATCTCTACGAGTCTCGTAAGGGCAAACCGCTTACCTGGCTGACAACCATGGCCAGAAATCGTGCCATCGACCGCATCCGCTCCAAACAGCGTCGTTCACGTCTCAATGACGATTTTGAGCAGGAAAACAAAGGGGTTCAGCCTGAATTTGACGAGTCAGGACATGAACTGCTGGTCAATAAGGAGCGCGATTCCATTCTGTTGAAGGCTGTGGCCAAGCTCAATCCAGACCAGCGTGAAGCCATTGAACTGGCCTATTTTAGCGGCCTGACACAGGCCGAGGTTGCTGAAAGGTTGCGCGAACCTCTTGGAACGGTGAAGGCTAGAATCCGTCGAGGCGTGAACCGTCTCGAGGCTCTGGTGAAGATGAAGCTGTCCTGAGTTTCGTGAAACTCCTGCCATTGGTGAAAAGCGGGTCTCCACGACCCGCTTTTTATTTGGGCGTGATGCCACGTCTTTCCTGGTCAAAGCACATGCCTGGGGTTGGTAAAACAAGTGCTTGTAAAATGATCCCCTGTGGCGTGGACAAAAATCGAAATCGTCCTTGCAATCCCGGCTCAAGTTTTTACTCTCCCATTCCTTGTGAAATTTTTCACAAGCTCCTGAACGGCCCAGCCGCCCTGCCATGTTGAAATACTTCTTCCTCAGTTACGCCTTTGTTGCCGCCAT
This sequence comes from uncultured Prosthecobacter sp., assembly GCA_937941745.1. GTDB lineage: Bacteria > Verrucomicrobiota > Verrucomicrobiia > Verrucomicrobiales > Verrucomicrobiaceae > Prosthecobacter. The sequence continues at coordinate 2,650 of CALDGV010000396.1, forward strand.
CGTCGTGGCGGCCTTCGGCACACGCGGCAGCAAGAGTGAGCTGCCTCCGATCGAGATCTTCCCTGACATGGATCACCAGGCCAAGGTGAAGTATCAGGTCAAAAACGACTTCTTTGCAGATGGCCATGGTGCTCGCATGCCGGTGAAAGGCACGGTGCCGATGGGTTTTGAGGTTCCCGCCAAGCCGGCTTCGGCTCAGGATGCAAAGCCGGCTTCTTTCGCCTTCACCAACGGCGTGGATTATTACAATACGGGGAAAATGGGTGATTTTTATGGTGATGGCCTGCCAGAGGAATTGAAGGCTGATAAGGCGCTCCTTGAGCGCGGCGAGCGTCAGTACAACATTTATTGTGCAGTGTGCCACGCGGCTTCTGGAAACGGCAAGGGTGTGACTTCCAAGTATGGCATCCTGACGGCCTTCAATTTCCATCAGGCAGGTTCTATGGATCCTGCGAATGCCGGGGCTTATCGGCCTGATGGTGCGATTTTTGACGTCATCACCAATGGCAAGGGCCTCATGGGCTCATACGGTGGCAATCTGACTGTGCGCGACCGCTGGGCCATCGTGGCCTACATTCGTGCGCTTCAGGTTGCTGTGAAAGAAGGCAACGTCACCGTGCAGTAAACCGCGCTTTTCCGACAACATGGGTCATCACCACGTCACCTTTGAAGATCTCCCGCAGGGCGGTGAGAAGTTCGAGCCAGCCAAGGGCGGCAAGCTCATCAATGCCCTGGGTGGCCTTGGTGCGCTGGGCCTTCTTGGTTCAGCTGTCCTGTTTTTCACCAAAACGGACACCTTTGCCTACTCCTGGCTTTTCGCCATTTTCTTCGCCTTCACCATCATCTGTGGTGGCGTCTTCTGGGTGATGCTGCACAACGCTTCCAATTCCGGCTGGGGCGTGGCCGTGCGTCGCCTCTGGGAGCAGCTCGCGAATTTGGTTCTTCCTCTCGCCATCCTGAGCATTCCTTTGCTCATTCCTGCCGTGCAAAAGCCCCTCTATGAGTGGATGAACCATCATCGTGAGGCTGCCCATCATGCTCACGAAGCAGGTTCTAGCGTCTATGACGCACTTCACCACATGGCGGAGTCCAACAGCCATCTTCATGTGCTGACCGCCAAATTCGGCTACTTGAACATTTCTGGCTGGTTCAGCTGGTACACTCGTTTTGCGTTCTACTTCCTGGTGCTCTGGTTCATTGCCAGCAAACTGCGCGGACTTTCGGTTCAGCAGGATGTTGATGGCGACATCAAGCACACGGTAAAGGCTCGTCAATTCGCCTGTATCTGGCTGCTTTTCTTTGCGCTGACAGTCACTTTCGCTGCCGTGGATTGGATTCAGACTTTGGATTATGCCTGGTTCTCGACCATGTGGGGCGTTTATATCTTTGCCGGCTGTGCTTGGTCTTCGATGGCGGTCACGATCATGCTCGTTACATGGCTGCGGAGCCTGGGCTACCTTCAAAAGGTGGTTTCTGAGGAGCACTACCATCTGATGGGCAAGCTGCTTTTCGCCTTCACGGTGTTCTGGGCTTACATTGCATTCTCTCAGTATTTCCTCATCTGGTACGCAAACATCACTGAAGAGACACGCTTCTACCTCACCCGTAACACCGAAGGCTGGCGTTATGTGTCGATTTTCATTGTCGTAGGTCACTTCATTGCACCATTCCTTGCCCTTCTGTCCCAGGCCCGCAAAAAGAAGCCCGCAGTGATGATTGCAATCTGCCTCTGGGTTCTTTTCATGCACATGGTTGACCTATACTGGAATGTCATTCCTGAGCGCGGCCCTTCACTTGGAGTTGGGGTGGTTGTTCCTGGTGCCTGGGTAGGAGATGTGGTGGCTTTCATTGGTGTGATTGGCACACTCGGTTTCCTCTTCCTTCGTAGCTTGGCAAACTACAGCCTGTATCCCTGCCGCGATCCGCGCCTCCTTGAGTCTGCCAACGTCGTCAACTGATCTACTGTCATGTCCGCTGCTGCATCTACCACGAAACATGGCGCCCCCTTCCTGTGGGTTCTCGGTGCTTTCACCAGTTTCGCCATCCTGTTGGCTGTTTTCCTCAATTTGGCGAAACCGGCTCCGGCTGATCCTCGTGAGCCTGAGCGGCTGGCCAACAAAGAGGAGATTGTCAAAGCTCAGAGCGAATTGATTGCCAAAATGGGCCTGTCAGACGCTTCAAAGAAGTCGGCCATTTACGATAAGACCCTTGCCCTTTTGGCTTCCCGCAAGGCTGCTGCGAGCACCCAGGTGGTGCCCGGCTCTCCCACACAGCTCAAGCAGGCTGCCGCGCCTGCACCAGCCGCCGCTCCGGCAGCTGCACCCGCCACCAAGTAACGGCTGATTTTTCTCCCGATGCAGACGACTTCATCATCCGCTGACACGGACCTCCAGGCCGATAATCTTCGCCGTGCTGCGATCGACAAATCGGTCAAGGGTCCCGTGCTCTTCCTCTTCCTGAACGGAGCCTTTTGGCTCATGGCCTCCACGATTCTTGGTGTTTTGGCGGCGGTGAAGCTTTTTGCTCCTTCTTTCCTGGGCGACTGTCCAGTGCTGCAATTCGGTCGTCTTCAGCCAACCCATCTTAACGCCCTTGTTTATGGTTGGGGCATTCAGGCAGGCCTTGGTGTGATGCTTTGGATCATGGCCCGACGTTCGGGGCAGGAACTGAAGTCAGGCAAGAGCCTTCTTTATGTGGCTGGTGTCTTTTGGAATATTGCAGTCACCCTTGGCCTCGTCGGTATTTTGATGGGTGGGGGAACTTCCATGCAGCTTTTGGAGATGCCACGCTGGGTATGGCCCATCCTTCTGGCTTCCTTCCTTGTCTTTGCTTGGCCAATGGTGACGATGTTCAGCAAGGCCTTCCGTCCAGAAGGTTTCATGGTCAGCACTTGGTACATTCTGGGCGCCTGCTTTTGGTTCCCCTGGGTGTTCATCACGGCCAACGTGTGCCTTCACTGCATTCCCAGCCTGGGCGCTCTGGGCGCTGGTATCAATGCTTGGTACGTGCACGCCCTTCTCCTTCTGTTTTTTGCGCCAGTTGCGATTGGTTCAGCCTACTACTTCATTCCGAAGATCACCGGCCAGCCGATTGTCAGCGCTGAATTGTCCAAGCTAGGTTTCTGGGCGCTCGCAGTGCTTGCTGGCTGGACGGGCATGCAAACCTACATGGGAGGGCCTCTTCCAGCATGGATGCCTTCCGTGGGAGCTCTTGCGGGGACTTTGATCCTGATCCCTGTAGGTGTTGTTGGGCTAAACCATCACTTGACGACATTGGGCAAGCACAACCTCGTTGCCTCTTCCCCGACGCTTCGCTTCACCTTCCTGGGTTCACTATTCTATCCGGTAACTGGCATTGTTCTGGCGCTGCTCTCCAATTACAGCACCGGCGTCACCCTTCAGTTCACCCACGCCACTTATGGTTTTCATATTGTGGCAGTTTACGGGTTCTTCAGCATGTGTGTGTTTGGTGCCATTTACTACATCGTGCCGCGCTTGGCAGGTTGTGAATGGCTTAGCGTTCGCC
>CALDGV010000397.1 GCA_937941745.1 uncultured Prosthecobacter sp.
CATTTCGCGGCTCCATCTTCTGCTCCAGCAGCGCTGACAGTGGCATGGTCAGAGTCATGGCTTCAAAGCTGACACAGGAAGCTGGAATGACAACCTCGCTTCCCAACGCTCGGAACGCAGCCCCATGAACACCGTCCTTCCCGCCCGCCGGTTTCCACGGGCAAAACCGGTCAAAGGCGGTTCGGAGAATCGCGAGGAAGAGCGGCGGTGAAGGTCATCAAACTCCGGCCTTTCCCGTCTTGCTTGTGGGAGCAGCGGCGACGACGTATCCAAACTATGAACACGCTTCGCATCGGTGCCATTGGCGCAGGAGGCTTCGGCCTGTTCGCTCTCCAGCAGTTTCTTCAGATCCCGGGCGTGCAGCTCGCGGGGATCGCCGGGACGCATCGCGAGGCGGCACTGGCCGTGGCGCGTCGCTTTGGCGTGCCGGATTTGGTGGAGGTGGACGCGCTGCTCGCAAGCCCGGAGGTCGATCTGGTGTACATCGCGACGCCGCCCTTCCTCCATTACCCGCAGGCGCTGGCGGCTCTGAAGGCGGGCAAACACGTCATCTGCGAAAAGCCGCTCGCCTTGACGGTGGCACAAGCCGATGAACTCGTGGCGCTGGCACAGGCCAAGGATCTCCTCTGCATCGCGAACCTGATGCAGCGCTACAATCCGCTGTTTGAATCCGTCCGGCGGCTAGTCGAATCCCGCGCACTCGGTGAGTGCCTGCACGGCTGGTTTGAAAACTACGCGAGCGACGAGGGTCTGCGCGCCGAGCACTGGTTCTGGGACCGTGCGCTGAGCGGCGGCATCTTCATCGAGCATGGGGTGCATTTCTTTGACCTCTTCGAAGGCTGGCTGGGCCAGGGCGAGGTGGTGGCCGCGCAGCGCGTGCTGCGGCCGGACTCGGGCATCGAGGAGCAGGTGCAGTGCACCGTGCGCCATGCGAGCGGTGCGCTGGTGAATTTTCATCACAGCTTCACGCAGCCATCGCGGCTGGACAGGCAGGAGTTTCGTCTGCTCTTTGAGCATGGCGATGTGACGCTGGAGGAATGGGTGCCGGTGCGCGCGCGCATCCGTGCTGCGGTGAACGAGGAGCAGACGCGCACGCTGCTGGAGCTGTTTCCCGGCGCGAGTCTCGATGTGCTGAAGACCTATGGAGGGAGTGACCGCGTTGCACGTGGCCGGTTCAAAGAGCTCGACTTCTACCAGCAGATCGAGCTGCGCCACGGACTGGGCGACGACAAAATGCGCCGCTACTGTGAGCTGCTGCGCGCGCTCTTCACCGACCAGCTCGCCTGGCTGCGGGACCGCACGCATGTGCGCAAAGTGACGGAACGAAACGGCCGTGACTCACTGGCGATGGCCGAGAAAGCCACGCACCTCGCCGAAGCTTCCGCGTGATCTACGAGGAGGCAGGGCAAGGGCAGAAACAGAAGCTCTGAAGGGATCAACGTCTTCCCTGAGATGACGGTCCAAACGAGTCTGCGCGATCCCAGGCAGGGGGCGCGCAGATAGATTGAGAGGAGCATGGTCACCTCGCAGACGTTTTGAAATCGAGCGTGCGAAATTCCACCGCGCCCGCGGGCAGATGCACGCGGACATGAATCACGCGGCCGGTGGTGGGGATTTGGAGGTTGTGGGTTTGCCAGTCAGTGATCGCTTGGAGGGGGAAGGTGAGGCGGTTGACGGGGAGGAAGTCTTTGTCGCCGTCGAGGCGCCAGGCGATGGCTCCTTGACCTTTGGCGGCGGTTTTGAGGGTGATTTTGGCGGTGACGGGACCGGCGAGCTTGAGCTTGGCTTTCGTGATGAAGGTGGGTTTGTCAGCCTTGTCGGGCGTGAGGATGAAAAGGCCGTCTTTGGCGGTGAGCTTGCCGTTGCGGGCCTCCCAGCCGTTCGTCTCGGAGGCGGAGGCTTCGGGTATTTCAACGCGCGGGGCGATGGTTTTGCCTTCGAGGTAGTGATCGAAGTAGTCGTTCCAAGTCGCGGCCATGGGGCCGAGCGCCATGCCGGGTGGCGTGAGGCC
>CALDGV010000398.1 GCA_937941745.1 uncultured Prosthecobacter sp.
CTTCCCGATGAATGACGCGCTCGATCCCACCCAGACCGCGCTGAGCGTCGAAGCCTGGGTGCTGCCCGACAAGCCCAACGGCACCGTTTTGCACCACGGCGGCCCGCTTCGCGGCTACGCGCTCGACATTCGCGATAAAAAGCCGCAGTTGCACATCCGCAGCGATTCCAAAGTCACCACCATCGTTAGTGGTGAAGCCCTCACCGATGGCTGGCACCACCTCGCCGCCACGCTCACTGCCGATGGCAAAATGGCCCTCTACATCGATGCGAAACTCGTCGCTGAAGGCAGCGGCACCGCCATTGACGCCAAGCCCGCCCGCCCGCTCTACCTTGGCAATGGCGACGGTGCCGCAGAAGGCAACGCCGGAGGCTACAGCGGCCTGCTTGACCAGTTCGCGCTCTATCACAAGGCCCTCACGCCCGCCGAAGTGCAGCAGCGCTTCGAAGCGCCCGATGTGAAACCCTCCGATGCCATCCTCGTCTGCAATTTCGACAACGGCGACAGCCGCGACAGCGGCCCAAATGCCATCCACGGCATCGGTGCCGGCGTCGAAACCGGCAAAGGCAAAGTCGGCGGCGCGCTGTGGTTCAAAGGCGGCGCTGCTGGTGGCGGCGCAAACGCCCCCGGCAGCTTCGTGAAGCACACCTGGGACCGCTTCGTCCCCATCGTCGCCCGCAGCATGGCCCTCGCCGGCAAAACGGTGCTCGTCAGCGGCCCGCCCGACACCATTGATGAAGAATACGCCTTCGAACGCCTCGCCGCCAAAGACCCCGCCATCCTCAAAGAGCTCGAAGAACAAAACGAAGCCCTCGAAGGCAGACGCGGTGCCAAGATGTGGGCCGTGAACGTCGAAACTGGCGAACAGTCCGAGGGGCTGGAACTGACCAGCCCGCCTGTCTGGGATGGCATCACCGTGGCGCAGGGCCGCGTGTATGTGAGCACCGTGGATGGGCGCTTGCAGTGCTTCGGGAAATGATTCGAAAGCACTGAACAACCCGGTCAGGCATCAAAATCAGCCTGGCCGGGTGGACTCGATCAGACTTTCGCGGACGATCCGCAGACATTCGTCAGGGCTGGCAGGCATGGGCAGGTTGACGGGGCGACCGTTGACCTTGAGATGACGCCAATCTCCCTCACGACGCACATTCGTGACCTCAATGCCGTGACTGGCAAAGAAGCGCACAACCTCCTGATTGCTGGCGTAGCGGCTCATTCGGCCTGACGAAGGTAGGCGACGATGTCAGCGACATCCTGGGCGGTCATGCCCAGCATGGTGGCGCTCATCATCAGGGAGCGGTCCATCTTCTTTCTGCTGGCGATCTTCTCCTTCGCCACAAACTGGGTCTGTCCACCCATGCTGCGGATGATGAGGATGTCTCCTTCGCTGAGGACCATGCCGTCAATCTTCGTGCCGTCCTTGCAGGTGATGGAGACGCCATCAAAACCGTGAGCAATGTCCTTGCTCGGCTCAATGAGAGCCTGCGCGATGATCTCGCTGGGCTGGCTGATGCCCCAGCCCTGGAGGTTGGGACCAAACTCGACCCCCTGGCCGTTCAACTGATGGCACATCACGCAGCGGACGGTGAGGGACTGCCCGTGCTGAACATCGCCCTTGAGCTTCATGACTTCCTGCACGGTGATCGTGCTGGGGATGGCTGGCGGCGTCTCGATGGTGACGAGCTTGGTGGCTTCGGGATCAAAGATGCCCTGCTTCTTGAGCTCGGCAGCGATGTTGAAGGCGGACCATTCATTGGTGCTGCGGTTCACGAGCCACCACATGATGTCGGCATGGACCGGAGAAGACTTGTCCTTGGCGGCTGCGAGCAGGGCCTGCGCAGCGGAGGCATCTGGAATGAAGGCCAGGGTGTCGAGGGCCAGCTTACGTTCATCCTTGCTGAGCTTGCTGCTGGCAAGACGGGCCTGCAGGTCAGGGACAGCCTCCACCGGATGCAAACGCCAGGTGAGGCGGGCAAACTTCTCGTTCCAGTCGAGGGCTTTGCCGTCCATGATCTTCTTCAATTCGACCCAGACCGCGGCTTCCTTGCCCGTGCAGCCCAGGCCCCAGGCTTCGAGGTAGGAACGGTCCTGGCCGTCGTAGCGCTTGGCCAGCTCGATGAGGATGTTCTGGCTCTGCGGCAGAGGCACTTCCCGCAAGGCAACGGCAACCTCACGACGCACGGCAGCCGAAGCGTCGTGGGCCATGGTGCTCAGAAGGTCCAGGATGTCTGGATTCGCTGCCCGCAGGGCTCGCAAAGCGACGAGGCGCTGAGTGGCATCCTCCGATTCGAGCCAGACGCGGACACCACGTGTGCCTGCCTCGCCAAGCTGCGCCAGAAGCCAGACCGCGCGGGCTGCGATGTAAGGGTTTTTGTCCTCCAGCAGGGCGGCGACGGCCTTCGCAGAAGCGGCTCCCTTCTCCTTGAGCTTCACAAAGGCGGCATGACGCAGGTTGGTGGCAGGCGATTTCAGCGCAGCGATCTGGCCCTCCGGGCTCTCCAGGTCGATTTTCGGTGCGGTGGGGCGGGTGCCTTTGGCCACGATACGGTAGATGGTGCCGGAGCAGGTTTCATCCGTGTCCTGATGGCCGCCCGTGCGCTTGTCGTACCAATCGGCGATGTAGATGGCACCATCGGTGCCCACGCACACGTCGCTGGGGCGGAAGAGCGTCTGGCGCTCGTCAGACATGTTGTTCTGACCACCGACGAAGTCGCTGCCCTTGAAGACGCCCGAGGTGTTGGAGGTGCAGAAGTTGAAGCGTTCGAGCTTCATGCCTGCGCCATCAGGTTTCGGCAGGTAGCCAAAGACCACGTTGCGTCCTGTCTCGCAGCTCAGCAGCAGGCCATTCCACTTCTCACCCAGCGCGCCATTTTCATAAAAGGCCATGCCGGTCGGCGCACCGCCGCCATAGACATCGCCTGCAGGGATGCTGCCGGGATCGTCCTGCCGCCATTCGGCGGTGGGAATGTCCTGGCCGGGCCGCTTGTCAGCGCGCCACTGGCGTTTTCCGTCCCGGGAGAAGAAGCCGAAGAAGCCGCCCTCGATCAGGTGGCTCACGCGGCAGGCGGGCGGGTCATCATTGTCATTCAGGTACATGTCGCCGAAGGAGTTGCGCACGCCTTCGTAGCTGTTGCGGTAGCCGTGGCCCAGGATGCGGGCGCCGTGGCCGCTGGGGTCGATGCTGGCGGTGAAGCCGCCGACATAGACATGGCCATCGTCGCTCTTCTCGCCGGTGTAGGGATTGTTGATGTAACCGCCCCCGATGCGGAAGGTGTTCCCGCTCTTGTCGCTGAACAGGGCGCCGCAGTTGCCGTTGCTGAAATACCAGCGGCCGTCAGGCCCGGCATACACGCTGTGCAGGCTGTGGTCGTGCTGCGGCTGCTCAAAGCCAGTGAGGAAGATCTCCCGGGTGTCCACGGCGGGATCGAACTTCAGGTCCCGGTTCACATCGACATACTTGATGATGTTCGGCGTGTTGGAGACGAGAACGACGTTGTCGAAGACCGCCACGCCCATCGGGCTTTCGAGCTCCTTTTCCCGCACAAAGACATGGCTGCTGTCCGCCTGACCGTCGCCGTCCGTGTCCTGGAGGACGCGGATCGCATCCCCTTCCCGGCTGCGGCCGCTGTGGCGGCGGTAGTTCACCCCTTCAGCCACCCAGATGCGTCCGGCGGCGTCCACATCCACGTTCGCCGGGTTGAAAAGCATCGGCGAGGTGGCCCAGACACTGATTTCCAGGCCTTCCGGCACCTTGAACATGCTGGTGTCCAGGTGCTCGGGCTTCACCTTGGCCGGATCAAAGGCAGGCTGGTTGTAGTCCGGGCTGAAGGCGGGCTTCCCCGCGGGGTATTCCTTGCCCTTCTTTTTCTCGGGCCGGGCGTTTTGCGCCGCGAGAGGAACAGTGGTGAAGCCAAGGGCGGCGATGACGAGCAAGGCGTGGGACGGGCGCAGCATGTGGGGCGTAGGTTTGGGGGCCGCAGAGAACGGGCGTGACGGAAATGTTCTTGCCCGCTCAGTGCTTTGTTGGAAAGCACAGAATGAAGACGTTAGGGGCAGGATGAACGATTCTTCCCGCCCCAGCCGCCGCCAGTTTCTGAGCCAGACCATCCTTGGCGGTGCGATGCTGGGCTTCCCCACCTTCATCCCAGGCTCGGCCCTGGGTAAAAATGGTGCCGTGGCCCCCTCCAACCGCACCACCCTGGCCCTCATCGGCTGCGGCGGGCGTGGCACGGACGTGCTGAAGAACTTCCTCCAGGATGAGCGCGTGCAAGTCATCGCCGTCTGCGATGTCGAAAAGGAGTCCGACCGCTACAACAAGGGCATCATCAAAAAGGCGGGCACGCTGGGCCGCGAGCCTGCACGGCGGCTGGTGGACAAGACCTACGGCACGCAGGGCTGCGGAACCCATGTGGACTTCCGCGAGGTGCTGGCCCGCCCGGATGTGGATGCCGTGCAGATCGCCACGCCGGACCACTGGCACGCGCTGATGGCCGTGGCGGCGGCGCGCGCGGGCAAGCACATCTACTGCGAAAAGCCCCTCAGCCTCACCATCGGCCAGGGACGGCTGATGAGTGATGTCGTGCGGCAGTCCGGCGTCACCTGGCAGACCGGCAGCCAGCAGCGCAGCGACATCCACTTCCGCATGGCCTGCGAATACGTCCGCAACGGCCGCGTTGGCAGGCTGAAGCAGATCCGGGTGGGGCTGGCGAGCGACAACCGCGACAACAACGGCCATGCCGCCGACACCGCCCCCGCTCCGGTGCCGGAGGGCCTGAACTACGACCTCTGGCTCGGCCCTGCGCCGGAGGCCCCCTTCTGCCCTGCCCGCCTGCACTCCAACTGGCGCTGGATCTACGACTACTCGGGCGGGAACATCACCGACTTCGGCGCGCACCATCTCGACATCGTCCAGTGGGCGCTGGGCAAGGATGAGAGCGGCCCGGTGGAGTTCTTCGACCTCAAGGCCGAGTGGCCCGCGCCCGGCGGCCTCT
>CALDGV010000399.1 GCA_937941745.1 uncultured Prosthecobacter sp.
ACGGCCACGCTGCCGACGCTGGTGGAGCCGCGCTGGATGGTGGTCTCGTTGCGCACCTTTTTGCCGACGGAGAAGGCCTGTTGGAAGAGCTTGTTGAGGGCGCGGCTGGTGGTGCCTGAAGCGAGGGCGGTCTGGTAGGCAGCCTTGACCTGGCCGAAAATTTCCGTTTCGCCAAGAACCATGCTGTCGAGGCCGCTGACGACACGGAAAAGGTGCCGTGCGGCTTCTGCGGCATCCAGCTTGTAGGTGACGAGGGCTTCCGCCTGTTCGGGGGCAAGTTCAAAGCGGTCCACCAGGTACTTCACCAGGGTTTCATGAGCTTCATGCGCCTTGCCGTGGGTGTGCGTGGCATACAGCTCCACGCGGTTGCAGGTGCTGAGAACCACGCCTTCCTCAAAGCCGGGCAGTTGACGCACCTCCTGAACCGCCTGCGGCACAGTCGTCTCAGGAAAGGCCACGCGCTCCCTCACCTCCACAGGCGTGGTGCGGTAGTTCAGGCCCAGGCAGACCAGTTGAGTGGTTGCGGGTGCTGCGTCAGCCATGCGTCGTCACGAGCCAGAGGGAGATGAAAGGGATCACAAAACCGACTGCTGCCAGCCAGGCGGTCTGCCGCGGGGAGAGCACATGCCGCCACATCACGAGGCCGATGACGGCATAAAGGGCCCAGACCACCCAAGCGAAGACCAGCTTGGGGTTCGAGATCGGCGTGGTGAGCTTGAAGGAGACGGCAAGGCTGAGGCTGAGCAGGATCAATCCCAGCAGGATGAGCCGCTGGATGGCGCGTGACAGACCCTGGATGGGAGGCAGCTGGTAGAAAAGGCCGCCGATCCGGTGCTGCTTCAGGAAACGCTCCTGCAGCAGGTACATGACGCCCGTGATGCAGCCCAGGGCAAAGGCGGCGTAAGCGATGAGGGCCAGCGCAGCGTGCAGCTCGACATAAGGATCGATCTTCACCTTCTGGGCATAATCTGGAAAGGCGTTGGGCACGACGAAGGCCAGGACATGCATGGCTGTCACCAGGGGGGCAGTGAAAATACCCAGCAGCGAGACTCGATAAGCCGGCCCGACGAGGAAGTAGAGCAGGACGACACTCCAGCCGATGAAGACCAGCACGTCAGAGAGGCTCTTCATGGGGCATTGGCCCACTGATTCCCCGCGCAGATAGACGGCGGCGGTTTGCAGGGCGAATCCGGCCAGCATGGGGATCCACTGCCGTGAAGTGCGCCACTGCCCGCTGCGCAGCGCCCGCACAGCCGGCACCACCGCCGCAAAAAAGGCGGCGGTCGCGATCAGGAGCAGTTGGCGTTCCAGTGGCATGAGGGGGCGCAGTAACGCGAGATTCCAGGCTGTGGTCAAGGCGTGTGGCGCTGAAGATCAGCCATGTCCCCTCGAAAATGGTCAATGAGGGGGTGAAGAAGCTCTCCGAGGCGTGCGGGCTGGTGTTTTTGAAGGTGAAGCGCGCCAGATCACCAGCCCACAGGCTGAGTCCAGGCTTTCTGAACGTGATGAGGATGGGGCGGATTGGCCATCACCTCGTCGGAAATGACAATGGCCCGGACGTACAATTCGTCGCCAGTCAGGGTGTAGCTGGGTTCCAGGCTGTCGCTGCTGGCGAGAACCTTGCCGATGTCGGCACCACGCTGGAGGCGTTTGGGTTGTGGATCTTCTGCAGGAGCCTCGACCTCCTTCACAGCGCGGTCATAATTTTTCAGCGTTCCACGGAATTCCGTGCGGTATTTCATGCCGGGCTTGCCTTGGATCTTGAGGCGCAGGGTTCGGCTGGCCTTGTCAAAGCTCACATCCTGCAGCGTGACACCGGTGGAGGCATAAAAATCACCACGCTGCATCGCCTCGACGAGGGCATTCGCCTCCAGTCTGGCCGCGCGAACCATGACCCAGCCGCGGCCCGGCGTGGTGGCTCCGCCATGATAATTGTGGCTGTCGTCTGTGCCGACACCGTAGAGCGGCGGCTGCTTCAGTTCACCGAGGCGGATGGTGTTGGCGATGTCCCAGATGCGCTCGTGCTCGGAATCGGCGCGGGCGGGATCGCCATCGTAGTAGATGCCAGGATGGCCGTTGTAGATCTCAAAGAAGCGGTCTTCGATGACGTGGGCGAGGTCGTCGGCCGTCAGTGCCCATTTGAAGTTGGGATGGTTGATATGGGCGAGGATCGGCCTGCCGGTCTTCACCGACTGCTCGGCGATCATCTGAAGATTCAGGCGCATCGTTTCGCGGATGGTCTGCACGTCCTTCTTTGGCTGGATGGCCTCGGTCAGGTTGATGGCATTGATGTGGATCGGGGCCTTGCCAAAGCCGGCGCTGACCTCTTCAGCCTGGACCAGCAGGTACTTCCCGGGCTCTTCGAGCTTCTTCCGATACTCCTCCAGGGTCTTGAGGCGGACTTCGGTCTGGCCTTTGGCATCCGTGCGCGTCTCCACCCAGCCGGCCCCGAATTTCTGCCGGTATTTGTCGAGCACCTTGGGGCCAAGCGCGATTTTCTTCTTCTCGATCGTGGCTTCGGCCACCCACTTCTCGCCTGCATTCAGCGTGTTGTGGTCAGACATGCACAGGAAGTCATATCCCTGTTCCTTGTACCAGGCGGAGATCATGTCCGGGAAGTCATTGCCATCGCTCCAGAGGGAATGCGTGTGGGTGTTGCCCTTGAACCAGCGGAGGTCCTGGGCTGTGAGCAGCGAAGGGAGGAGCAGGGCGGCGAAGATCGGGAATCTCATGGGAAGGTGTCTTGAACGTTCACCGGCGCTCGTAACCATCACGCTTCCATGCCTGAACGCCTGCAAACTGCCCTCGAAAACACCCGCGCTCATCTGCTGTCCCTGCGAAATGCCGCCGGGCACTGGGAAGGGGAGCTTTCCAGCAGCGCGCTGAGCACTGCCACCGCCATCGTGGCCCTGCATGGCGTGGACTCCATGAAGCATGCGCCGTGGATTGAGGCTGGCGCCCGCTGGCTGGTGGCACATCAAAATGCCGATGGAGGCTGGGGGGACACCACGATCAGCAAAAGCAATCTTTCGACCACGCTGCTGTGCTGGAGCGCCTTGTTCCTGACGGGAGGACCCACCGGCAAGGCCGAGGCTTGGATCACGGCGCAGGTCGGTTCCCTTGAGCCTGGGGCCATCCAGCGCGCCGTGATTGCCCGCTATGGAAAGGACAAGACCTTCTCCGTGCCGATTCTCATGCTCTGCACCATCTGCGGCACGATGGGCGCTGCCGGCTGGCGGCGTGTGCTGCCCCTGCCTTTTGAGCTGGCTGCCCTGCCGCGCGCCTGGTTTGGTGCGATCGGCCTGCCTGTGGTGAGCTATGCGCTGCCCGCTTTGATCGCGATCGGCTACACCCGCTTTAAAAACGAGCCTCCGGCGTGGTGGAATCCGCTGCGCTGGGTGCGTGGAGCGCTGTGGCAGCGGATCTCGCCGATGTTGAAGGCGATCCAGCCCTCCAGCGGCGGTTATCTGGAGGCCACGCCGCTGACCAGTTTTGTCACGATGGCCCTGGCGGCAGCAGGTGAGAAAGAGCATCCCTGCATTCCCGGTGCGGTCGGCTTTCTGATCCGTTCGATGCGTGCCGACGGCAGCTGGCCGATCGACACCAACCTTGCGACCTGGGGCACCACGCTCGCCACGAAGGCGCTCGGCGTGCTGGACGCTGCGACCCAGGAATGGCTGCTGCGTCAGCAGTATCACGATGTGCATCCCTTCACCAATGCCGCGCTAGGCGGCTGGGCCTGGACGGACCTTCCTGGCGGCGTGCCGGATGCCGATGACACTTCGGGCGCGCTCATCGCGCTGCGTTTTCAGAAGGATGAGCCTTCGTCAGCACCCGCCTGGCGTGGCATCACCTGGCTGCTCGACCTGCAGAACCGCGATGGCGGCATCCCGACCTTTTGCCGTGGCTGGGGCACGCTGCCGTTTGACCGCAGCACCCCCGAGATCACCGCGCATGCGCTGCTGGCATGGTGGCTGTGGGCACCCGAACTGCAGGCACGCGTGCTGCCCGCCACCCGGCGGGCGCTCGATTACCTGGGCAATGTTCAGCGTGAGGACGGTTCATGGACGCCTCTTTGGTTCGGCAATGAGCACACGCCTGAAGAAGAGAACCCTGTGTATGGCACGGCGATGGTTGTGGGCTATCTTTCTGGCACGCCGAAGCTTGCGGAGCAGGCCCGGGCGCTGATCCAGAAAGGCTGCGCCTACCTCATCCAGGCGCAAAAGCCTGATGGCAGCTTTGGCGGGGACAAGACGGCGCCATCGTCCATCGAGGAAACTGCTGTGGCGGCTCATGCCCTGTGGATGTCGGAGGAACCGGAATCCCAGGCTGCTGGCAGGCGCGCGGTTGACTGGCTTCTGGAGGCTACAAAAGATGGCACGGAGTTTCCAAGTGCGCCGATCGGACTCTACTTTGCACGCCTGTGGTATCACGAGCGGCTTTATCCCGTGGTGTGGGCCCTGCAGGCGCTGCGCACGGCAGCGGAGAAAGAATCAGACGGGAGGTGACCAGGCTTCCATGGCCAGGCAGGCGGCTCCGAGAGCGCCGGCGTCATCGCCAAGCCTGGACGAAACGAGCTGAATCTTCATGTCCGGCAGCTGCGGCGGCAGGGTGGTGACCATGGCGCTGATTTCCTGACAGAAGGCTTCTCCAAGCGAGGTGAGTGGTCCGTGAAGAAAGAGTTTTTCGGGATCCACGAGGAGCTGAAGGCTGCGGATGACCCTGGCAAAGTCGAGAACCACGGCGTTCCAGGCATCGGAACCTGGCCGTGCGACATCTGGCAGGACGGTGCGCAGATCAGCAGGCACCGGCGCATCCGGTTCCAAGCCGGCAAGACGACGATACACGGCCACTGCGGAGAGCATGTCGTGCATGGCCTGGTCGCCTTCCGGCTGGGGCCAGGTCCAGAGGCCGATTTCACCCGCAGCCTCATGGGCGCCGCGGAGAAGCTCGCCATCATGCATGATGCTCAAGCCGAAGCCGCTGCGGGGACCGAGCACCACGTAGTTGTCCAGGCTGCCGCCATCGCCAAACCAGCGTTCTGCCAGGGCGATGGCCCGCAGATTGTTTTCCAGGACGGTGGGAGCATTGAAACGCTGCTGAAAGATGCTGACCACGGGCACATCCTTCCAATGGCGGATGAAGGAGAAGTAGCGGGCGATGCCGGCCTTCCGGTTCACCAGACCTGGCGCACCAATGCCAAGGCCCAGCAAGGGCTCGGAGCGCTCTGCGCGGAGAGCGTCCATGGCGTCCACCACCGTGCGCATCACATGAGGCATGTCCGGCTTCTCCTGCAGCGGGATGGTCTGGGCGGAGAGGACTTTTCCCGCGAAATCGATGGCTGCGACCTGGACGCGCTGGGCATTGAACTCCACGCCAGCGAACCACCCGGCCTCCGCCCGCAGGCCGAGCAGGCGCTGGGGGCGGCCCACATGCGTGTTGCTAAGCCCCGTTTCATGCATGTAGCCCATCGCTGTCAGCTGATCGACATACAGCCCGAGGGTGGAAGCCGAGGCCTCCAGGCTTTTGGCCAGAGCTGAACGCGAGGTGGCACGACCGCTGCGGACGAGCAGGACGGTGGAGGCGAGAAGAGCTCGATGGTCAGAAGGTTTACGGCGCATTTGGAAAAAGTCCTTTTGGCGAATATCCTGTCGGGTTGCCAGAATATATTAGAGCAAATGCTGTCATGTGGCAGCCTGGGGCCGATATGCGCACGGCTTTTCCCCTGATGATTCTCATGATGCTGGCGGGTTGCCGCCCGGCTGCCAAAACCATGCCTCCGGAAAAGAGAGGCTGGATGCTGCTGGATGAGGTTCATGCCTCCTCCTGGCAGGCCGCGGGGATTCCTGATGAAGGGCTTTTTTCGCTTCGGGACGGCACATTGACGATTCCTGTCGGATTGCCCATGTCGGGCTGCAAATTTCCTGTCTGGCACGACCTCGGCCTCCCAGACACCCAATACGCGATCACCTATGAGGCGATGAGGGTGGAGGGGGAGGATATTTTTGGGATGTGCACCTTCCCTGTCGGCAGCCATCAGGCGCATGCCACCTTTGTCCTCGGCGGGTGGGGAGGCACGCTCACAGGCATCTCCAGCCTTGATTTCAAGGATGCCAGCGAGAACTCCACGCGTGCGGAGCAGAAGTTTGCCAACCAAGTGTGGCACCGCGTGCGCCTGGAGGTGCGGCCTGAAGACATCCGTGCCTGGGTGAATGACCGGCTGGTGGTCAATGTGAGCATCAAGGGCCGCCGGGTGACCCTGCGCCCGGGATTCATCGACCACTGTCTGCCTTTTGGTTTCGCCACCTGGAACACCGTCGGCCAAATTCGCCGGGTGACGGTCGAGACTTTGCCGTGACTTCTGGCACAGGCGGTGCGTGACAAATCTGCGACCTTCGACACTTTCCTCCCGCCCAATGGATCTGCCTCCCTCCACCCCGATTCTTTACCGTCCCAACGTCGCCGCCATCCTCACGAACGAGCGCGGCCAGATCTTCGTGGCCGAGCGGCTGAACATCCGCGGCGCCTGGCAGTTTCCTCAGGGCGGCATTGACGAGGGTGAAGATGCGGAGACGGCGCTTTTTCGTGAACTGGCAGAGGAAATCGGCGTCACCCGCGAGCAGTTGGAGGTGATGGAGCGCCGGGATGGCTACCGCTACGCCTTTCAAAAGAACCGGCTCAAGTACGGCATCTATGGCGGCCAGGAGCAGACTTACTTCCGCTGCCGTTTTCTCGGTCAGGACAGCGATGTGAACCTGGCGGCGACTCACCAGGAGTTTGCCCAGTGGAAGTGGATCGAGCCGCGCGAGTTCCAGATGACCTGGGTGCCGCGTTTCAAGCGTGCGGTTTACCGCGCCGTCTTCCTGGATTTTTTCGGCTTGGAACTGGAGATGCCGCGTGACTAGCCGGCGGCGTTTTCTTTAGAGTCACTGGTCATGCCCATCCGCTCCGACACGCCTCATGACCGGCCTCGCAAAGCGCCGCGCTGGGTGTCGCCATGGAGCTTTGATGATGAATGGGAGGATGAGCAGCGCCGCCATGCCTCCCTGTGGACCAGCCGTCCACCGGAAGTGAGGGAGGAAATCCAAGATGAAGTTAAAACGGCGGTGCGGCCTGCTCCCGTGGAGCCGCCGGTGGCGGTCGCCGCCCCTGTGAGCGAGGCCGTCCTGCCCTCTGCCCGCGCTTTTCCCGAGGTGATCGAGATTTCCGATCCCGTTTCTGCTGGGAAGGCTGCGGCTCCGGCTGTCGCCGCCGCCACGGAGGTTCATGAAGACGAACGCTTCCGGCCTCCCCAAGAGCGGCCTCGTGAGGTGGTTCGCTCTCGCTCCACTGCCGCTGTGCCGGAAAAGCGTGCACCAGCGGCTCCGCCGCCCAGGCCCGAGCCCGAAGCTCCGCGCAAAAAGCCGTTGCCGCGCCCAGCGCCCGCCCGTGGCAACATCCTCCATGAAGCCAAGCCCATGTTCCGGCTGTGGACGGTGCTGGCCGCCGCCCTGGGGATGGCGGGCATCCTGCTGATGGCCTCCATTTTCCTTCTGGATGCAGCTCCCGTGGCGGACAAGGAACTGGCCCTGCGGGTGCCGCTGGACACCGCTCCTGAAATCGATGGCCCAGAGCGCCTGGGCACCTTCCTGCAGGCCGTCAACACCC
>CALDGV010000400.1 GCA_937941745.1 uncultured Prosthecobacter sp.
GGATCTTGTGGTGAAGCCTGCTCAATTTCAGCGCGTCATCGTCAGCCCAGGTCTGGATGCTGGATGGCCTCTGCCGAGGAAATTCACGGATGCTGGAGTTCTGTTGGAAGGAGAAACCGAGTTTGCCTTCAACCTGACGGACATGCCGATGGTAGCCATCACCGGCACGAACGGTAAAAGCACCTGCACTGAGCTCATTGCTCACATTTTTGAAGCCAATGGCAGGCGTTCCGTGCCCTGCGGTAATCACGGCGTGTCTCTCAGTGAGGTCGTGGCCTCTGGCGAAAGGTATGATGTGCTCTCGCTCGAGATCAGCAGCTTCCAGCTCGAAACCATCCGCAACTTCCGCGCGAAAGCCAGCCTCTGGCTGAACTTCGCCCCAGACCATCTGGATCGCTATCCGGGCATGGCGGAATACTTTGCGGCCAAGGCACGCATCTTTGAAAACGTCACGGCGGAGGATGTCGCCATCGTCCGCGCAGGTGAAAGCGTGTCTTCTGGTGCCGCGCGACGCATCACCTTTTCGGCCTACGGCATGGAGGCAGACGCCACTTATGCCCAAGGGGAGTTCTTCCTGCATGGCATCAAGATCGGCGATGCCTCGCAAATCCGCCTGCGGGGCAGGCACAACATGGAAAACATCCTGGCCGCCATGCTGGCCTGCCAGGTGCATGGCGTGTCTCCGGCGGATGCCATCCGCGCCGTGTCCAGCTATGATCCGCCCAAGCACCGCTGTGAACTGGTGCGTGACCTGAACGGACGCGAGTACATCAATGACTCCAAAGCCACGAACCTGCATGCCCTGGAAGCCTGCATCGGCAGCATGGACCGCCCGATCGTGCTTATCGCCGGTGGCAAGGAGAAGGGGCTCGATTACACGCCGCTGCGCGCCTCCTTGAACGGCCAGGTGCGTGCGATGGTGCTCATTGGCGAGATCAGGCAGGCGCTGCATGACACCTTTGCCGATCTGCTGCCCTGCCGCATGGCGGCGGATATGAATGAAGCCGTTCGCATCGCCACAGAGCTCTCTCATCCGGGGGACAGCATCATCCTCAGTCCCGGCACCTCCTCCTTCGACATGTACACCGGTTACGGCCAGCGTGGCGAAGCCTTCCGTGCTGCGGCGAATGCCCTGCCGTGATGCAGCGTCGGAGCATGATCTTCTTTTTACACACATAACAACAACCTGAGACCACCATGAAACCCAAGAAGAAAGACAGACTGCTGCTGAACCTCATTGAAGGTGAACGGCACAAGCACCGCGTCGCCATGGTCAATGAGGAGGCGGAGTGGAACCAGCATGAACCGAACTCCGGCATGGCCCGCATGTTCTTCGTCATGCTGCTCATTCATGTCGTCGTCATCGGCGGCATCATCGTCTATGACTGGCTGAACGGCGAGGAGGCGGCTCCTTCTGCGGTGGTGACCACCAGCGCGGCCACGACGCCCAGCGCCCTTCCGCCGCCTGCCCTGAATACGGCGGATCTGGAGGCGCAGATCCCGATCGAAGAATGCGCCACCTATGAATGGAAGTCAGGCGACAGCATCGCCAGCGTGGCCAAGAAGCTTGGGGTCAGCGAGGACGTGTTGATCAAGATGAACATGCTCGACAAGGGCACCCAGCTTGAGAACAACAGCATCATCCGCTACCCCAAGCAGCCTGTCATCAAGGCCCAGGGCATTGGTGTGGCGGGTGCGGATGGCGTGGCTCCTGAGGCTGTGCCTGCCACAAGCATCGCCGTTTCCGAGGCTCCGATGGCTTTGACTGCTCCTGGTGAGAAGACCTTCTCCTTCAGCCCAACGATTGAGAATGAACTCGCACCCACTCCTGGTGCTGGCAATGCCGCCATGGTGACGCCCAACGTGCAGGAAACGCCTCCGCCCGCCGTCACCAAGGAGGCAACTGCCGAGCCGGCTGCCGTGATCGAGGCGCCCAAAGTCGTCGTCGAGGCTCCTCCAGCCCCTGCCCCCGAGGTGAAGAAGGAACTGCCGAAGGTTCAGGAGGCGCCTCCTGCCAAGCCTGAGCCCAAAGCAGCGCCCAAGCAGGTGGCCAAAACGGAGGAAGACGTGCCAAAGGCCATTCCGCTGAATCGTTACACGCCTCCAGCTGCTGCTGCCAAGGCTGCGGCGAAGAAGACTGCTCCAGCCTCTGCGGCGAAGTCGAAGACCTATGTCGTGAAGCCGGGCGAGACCCTTTACAGCATCGCCATCCGCAACGGCACGACGGTCAAGGCCCTGCAGGCAGCCAACAAGATCACCAAACCTGAATCCCTGCGCGATGGGATGAAGCTGGTGATTCCTGGAAAGTAAGCCTTTCGATGGTTCTGAGACCGGATTCCCGAGGTTCGGGAATGACCGAAAACCAAGCACCCGTGCCTTCCTGATCATCCTTCATGGCCAAACGCTCCATCATCCTGCTCATTCTCATGGTCGGCCTGCTCACAGGCCTGGGAATCACCATGCTGGCTAGCACCAGCTTCTTCACGGAAGAAGGCGGCGGGGAGGAATACGTGACGCTTTGGAAGCAGGCGGTCTGGGTGGGCATCTCCCTCGGTGCCTGTGTGGTCATGTCCTTGATCGACTACAACCGCTGGTACAAGTGGCGCTGGTGGGTGCTGGGCATCGCAGCCTTTGGTCTGCTGATCTGCTATGAGTGGTATCTGGCGCAGTTCCTGGGCTACAAGCCCCTGCTGGCGAAGCGCGTGAACGGCGCAGCACGCTGGATCGGGGCTGGCTCCATGACGCTGCAGCCTTCCGAATTTGCCAAGATCGCCCTGCTCATGGCAATGGCGGGCTGGTTCGCGACCCATCAAGGCCTGGAACGCACCCTCCAGCATGGTTTGCTGAAGCCACTGATGATCCTGGGATCCATCGTTCTGCTGATTGGCTGTGAAGTGGACCTGGGCAATGCCTTCGTGACCATGGTCGTGGGTGCCGGTGTCATGTTTGTGGCGGGAACGCGCCTGCGTTATTTCACCGTCACTGGCCTTGCCGGATTCATGGCTCTGCTTGTTGGCATCAAATTCGCCCCCAACCGCATGGAGCGTGTGATGGCGGTGCTCGACCTGGAGAAGTACAAGGATGGCATCGGTCTGCAGCAGTGGGTCTCCTGGCTGGCTTTCGGTTCGGGAGGCATGGAGGGCCGCGGCCTGGGGGAAGGGCGCATGAAGCTCTCCTACCTGCCGGAGGCGCACACGGACTTCATCTTTCCCATGGTGGGCGAGGAACTCGGCCTTGTGGGCACCCTCGGTACGGTGGCGGCCTTTGTTTTCCTGGTGTTTTCCGGCATGTGCATCAGCGCCTATGCGCCGAACCGTTTTGGCAAGCTGCTGGGCTTCGGGCTGACCTTCCTTCTGGGGCTCGAAGCCTTGCTGAACATGGGAGTGACAACGGCGCTGCTCCCCAACAAGGGCCTGCCGCTGCCCTTCGTCAGCTACGGTGGCTCCAGCCTGCTCGCGGCGATGGCAGCCATCGGCATCCTGATCAACATTCACCGCCAGGGCGTGCACTTGAAGTGGGAGGATCTGCCGGTCATCCGCCGCAGCCGCCGATGGACACCACAGCTGTGAGCCCGGCGGCCGTCTTCGCAGCGAAGGCGCAGTGAATGATATGGCAGGAAGAGGATGATTCTGTCAGGCTGTCCTGGGCAGACCTGAATCTTCCTCCCTCCTGATGGACTGGCTAACCCTAATTTTCACCGCCATGGCGACAGCGTGCCTCACGCTGGCGGTGGTGCATTACACGGTCTGGCTGCGGCAGCGCAAAGATGCCTGCGCCAACCTGATGCTGGCCCTCACCGCCACCTGGACGGCGGGCATGGCAGTGATGGAGATGCTCATGGGGCAGATGTCCGACCCCGTCAGCTATGCCACGGCGCTGCGTGGCTACCAGGTCCTGATCTGGGCCACCTTCCTATCCCTGGTCGGATTCATCCGCTGCTACTTCCCGAATTCCCGGCGGAGGTGGCTGGGACTGTTTGCCGTTGGTCTGAGGACCGTGTTGATGCTGTCCAATGCCATCTGCGAGTGGAGCTCCCTCTTTGTGAAGATCCACCGCATGCTGCCCGTGGAGTTTCTGGGCAGTTCGGCATGGATTCCGGATGGTGAGATTCATCCGCTGACCCGCCTGGGCCAGACCAGCTTGCTTGCCCTGGCCGTTTACATCCTGGACGTGTGCTTCCAGGAGTGGCGACGGGGCAACCGCCGCAGCGTTCTTGCCATTGGCGGTGGCGTCCTGCTTATGATCCTCGTTGCCCTGGGCCATGGGCATCTGGTCCTTCGTGGCGAGGTGCCGATGCCGTTGATGGCCAGCAGCTGCTTCCTGGGCATCGTGCTCATCATGGGCTACAAGCTCAGCCTGCAACTCGTCCATGTGCGAGCCTTGGAAATCCAACTTCAGGACACGGAGGCACGCTTGAGCATCGTGGCGGAGACGGCGAACATCAGCGTCTGGTCGCTGGACCGTGCTTCGCAGACCTTCTGGGCACCTGCCAACACGAGGACGCTGTTCGGCTTCCATGTGGATGCAAGGGTCACGCTCAAGGATGTCCTGGCCATCATCCATGAGGACGACCTGCTCATTGTCATGCAAGTGCTGGAGGAAGCCTGGAAATCGAAAAGCACGCCGCAGGTCGAATATCGTATCCTCATGCCTGATGGCAGCATCCGCTGGATGGTCTCCAACGCCCGGCCGCAGATGGACTCCAAAGGACGGGTCACGGGGCTGGTCGGTGTCTCGCTGGATGTATCGGAGCTTCGGCAGGCCGAGGAAAACCTGCGGCACGAGAGCGCCTTGCTTCAGGCGGTTTTCGACAGCGTTCCAGGCCTGATCTACCTCTATGACGAGGCTGGCAGACTGGAACGCTGGAACCGCAATCTCGAAACTCTCACTGGCTACAGTGCCGAGGAGCTGATGGGACGGCTAGTGTCGGAATGGTTTGATGGCGCCGACCTGGAGAAACTGGGGACCGAGTGGCAGCGTGTCTTCAGTGAGGGACGCGGCAGCGCCGAACTCAACATCATTGTGAAAGATGGCAGGAGAATCCCCTTCCTCTTTACCGGCGTTCGGGTGATGCTGGAGGGGCGGCCCTGCATGGTGGGAATGGGTATTGAACTGACCGAGCGCAGACGCATCGAGGGAGAACTGCAGCAGCACCGGGAGCGGCTGGCCCAAATGGCCCGCGCGGCGACTTTGGGAGAGCTTTCCGGAGCCCTGGCGCATGAGCTGAACCAGCCGCTGGCCATCATTCTCAGCAATGCGCAGGCCGCCCAGGCCCTGCTGAGCCGGGAACCTCCGGATTTGGCCGAGGTGAATGAAATCCTGACGGACATCATTGGTGCGGATGGGCGGGCCCGGGACGTCATCAAAGGACTGCGCTCTGTCCTGGAGGGCGGCAAGACGCTGCAGCAGCCTGTGGATCTGAATCAGGGCATCCAGGAAGTGCTGCGTCTGGCGCAGCGTGATCTGGCCGATCATGAAGTGCGCGTGAAGCTGGATCTGGCCCGCGACCTGCCTCTGGTCCTGGCGGACCGCATCCAGGTGCAGCAGGTCGTGCTGAACCTGATCAACAACGCCCGTGACGCCATGCTGGAACTGCCGGAAGCAGAGCGGGTGATTCAGATCCGCTCCTTCGTCGGTGCTGGCCTGGTTCATGTCACCGTGGTGGATCAAGGGCCCGGCCTGCCTTCCGATGCGGAGTCGCTCTTCAGGCCTTTCTATTCCACCAAACCCCAGGGGCTTGGCGTGGGGCTTTCCATCTGCCGGAAGCTGGTGGAGGTGCATGGCGGCCGCCTCTGGGCCGAGCCTGCCAGCCCGCGAGGAGCCCTCTTCCACTTCACCTTTCCCGTGCTTCAGAAAGCGTCATGAACAACACCCCCATCATCGGCCTTGTGGATGATGAACCCGATGTTCTGCGGGCGCTCAAGCGTCTGCTGGATGGCGCCGGGTTCCTGGTGCGCACCTACACTTCGGCGGA
This sequence comes from uncultured Prosthecobacter sp., assembly GCA_937941745.1. Lineage (GTDB taxonomy): Bacteria > Verrucomicrobiota > Verrucomicrobiia > Verrucomicrobiales > Verrucomicrobiaceae > Prosthecobacter. The sequence goes on from CALDGV010000400.1 coordinate 5,975, forward strand.
GGAGCTGCTT